>JAPLHL010000130.1 GCA_026389655.1 Chloroflexota bacterium | reverse complement strand
TAATATAAGCGCTACAATCGCTTCCCAGGCAAAGAACCGGTAAAAACCATGCGCCCTCGTATCCTTCAACGGCTTCCAGGAGTACCAGAGCAGGAAAGCAGAGCAGGCCAAAAATATGACTATTTTAATCAGCAACAGAATCATGGGCCCTATTGTACTATTACAACAAACTTAGTGCACACGGCGTCATAGTGTGTACCGGGCACAGAGTGACAGTACAACCCTGCCTGCATGACCCTATTACTTCTTCTTGCTTAGCTCTTCCTCCTGCAGCACACGCCTCAATATCTTGCCTACCAGCGTCTTAGGCAGTGCCTCACGGAATTCAATAAACCTGGGCACTTTATAAGCTGTTAGTTTCTCTTTGCAATACGCCTGCAACTCTTCGGAGGTAATCTTCTCTTCCGGGCGCAACACTACCCAGGCTTTTACAGCCTCCACCTGTTTCTGGTCAGGTATCCCCGCCACGCACGCTTCGACTACGGCAGGATGTGTTGACAGCACTTCCTCCACCTCCTTAGGCCAGACCTGGTGGCCGCTAGGCTTAATCAGGTCTTTCTTGCGGGAGGTCAAGTATAGATAACCATCTTTATCCATGTAGCCAATATCCCCTGTGTAAAGCCAGTCGTTTTTGAGCATCTCTTCAGTACCCTTCGGGTTGTTCCAGTAGCCCTGCATGACCTGGGGACCCCTGGCCACAACTTCACCTTCCTGTCCGTAAGGCAGATCTTTATCAGGATCAGTTACATCAACGAACTTGATGATTACATCGGGCAGAGGCAAACCGACCGAGCCTTCCTTCCATTGACCTTTAAAAGGACCGACGGTCAGCACAACGGTAGATTCCGTCATGCCGTACGCTTCCAGTATATTGGCGCCGGTCATAGTTTCCCAGCGCTGCTTGGTCTCAACCATCAGGGGGATTGCTCCCGACAGGCAGAATTTTAAGCTGCTAAAATCCACTTTCCCCGCCTTGACCTCCGGATGCCCCATAAGACCAATAAATAAAGTAGGCACACCCGGCATGGACGCCGGACGGACCTTCTTAATAGTAGCAATGACATCGTCTAAATCACGTGGGTTAGCCACGACGGCCAAGGGACTGCGCAAAGCCAGAGAACTGGCAATAACCCCGCAGAAGCCATAAGCATGGAACATGGGCATGAGCGCTACTGTATAATCGCTGTATGTCATCAGGCCGCTCTTATTCCATGTATTGCTTTGAAGTGCTACGGCCATAATGTTGCGAAAGGAAAGCATGGCGCCTTTGGGAGCGCCGGTGGTGCCGCCGCTGAATAATATCAGGGCGGTACTATCCACTCCGGGCTTGAAAGCAGGAGCAGGATCTGCGGCATGCTTATCTAAAAGCTCATCCATCCACACATCCCCCTTCTCCAATTGCATGGAGTGTGGTTTCTTTGCTTCAGGCAACATGTAATCTTCCAGTGAGGTGGCGATAACCATGCGCAACTTGGTACGCGGCTGCACTTTCTTAACACTGGGATACAGCAGGTCCCAGACAATGATGACCTCGGCCTCGACAGTGGTCAGCGCATGCACCAGTTCATCCTCGTTATACAGGGGATTGAGCGGTACGTAAATACCTCCGCCCTTCATAGTGCCAAAGGCAGCGATAAGCTGCTGAGGAGTATTCAGGAGCACGCTGGCCACGCGGTCCCCCGGTTTTACCCCGTTGGCAATTAGTGCTGAGGCCATGACGCTAAAAAGCCGGGTTGCCTCTTTGTAAGAGAAATACCTGTCCTTAAAATACATGAATGTATGCTCAGGCATTTCCCGTGTTGTATCCTCGATAATGTCCAGCAATGTTGTGGCTGGATAGGGTTCCAGAGAATGGGGCACCCCTTTGTCATAAGACTTGTACCATGGATATTCAACCATAAACAACCTCCACGCAATATTCTGTTGTTATAATACTATCAGGTTTTATTAAGCTGTTTTTTTACATCCTCTTCCTGCAATATTCTCCTAAGCACCTTTCCGACAAACGTTTTAGGAAGTTCCTTGCGGAACTCAAAATGCCTGGGGACCTTATAGCCGGTCAGCTTCTCACGGCAATGCTTCTGCAGTTCCTCTATAGTTACCTCGTGCCCCTCCTTTAAGACCATCCATGCTTTGACCGCTTCCATTTGTCTGGGATCAGGGATGCCGCCCACACATACCTCAGCCACGGCCGGATGAGTCATCAGTATTTCCTCCACTTCCCGCGGCCACACCTGGAAGCCGCCGCATTTGATCAGGTCCTTTTTACGGGAAGTGAGGAATATGTAGCCGTCTTCATCCATATAGCCTATGTCACCCGTATAAAGCCAGCCATCGCGCAGTATCTCCTTCGTCTCCTCAGGCCGCTTCCAGTAACCCTGCATTAATTGAGGCGCCTTGATTATGATCTCACCGGCCTCACCCTGTTTTACGTCTTTGGTAGCTGTTTCGATATCCACGATACGCACGATGGTATCAGATAAAGGAAGACCGATGGAACCTTCTTTCCACTTGCCTTGTGCGGGAGTTGTTATCATGGCCATCCCGGCCTCAGTAAGGGAATACCCTTCGGTCAGTCTCCCGCTTATATGTTTCTCGAACTGATCCTTGGTTTCCCGCATTAGCGGCGCGGCACCGGAGGTGGCCATGCGTACAGATTTCAAGTCCCCCACCTTCAAATCGGGATATTCCAGCATGGAGATAAACATGGTTGGCGCAGCGCCCATATTGGTGATGCCCTGGTTCTTGATAGTTTCGACCATGCCCTTTATATCACGCGGGTTGGCGATGAGCACCGAGATATTGTGCTGCACCAGCGCCATGCCGAAGCTGGCATAGATTCCAAAAGAGTGGAAGAGGGGCAGCGGGACCAGGAACTTCTCGTCCCACCACAGGGATATTTTACGGAACCACGCCTCAACCTGCAGGCCGGTAATAACCAGTGAGTGGTGGCTCTCCATCACTCCTTTGGGAGTGCCGGTAGTCCCGCCGCTGAACAGTATCATTGCCGTATCTTCCGGCTTTACTTTAATCCCGGGCGGTTTCTTTCCCGCGTATTTACGCGTAAGGTCCATCCACCAGTAGTCACCCTGCTCAATAGCCGAGGCGGCTTTTTCTTTATCAGGTGCGGTGTAGTCGTCAAACTCCGCCATAATCACCTTTTTTACACTGGTTTTGTTCTGAAAACGCTTCACCATGGGATACCACAGGTTAAGCACTACTACCACTTCCGCAGTGACGTCGTTTAACCTGTTTTCCAGTTCATACTCGGTGTACAGGGGATTCAGCGGCACAATAATAGCCCCGAGCTTCCAAACAGCAAAGAAGACTATGTATTCCTGGGGGCAATTTAAGAAAAGTGCGGCCACACGGTCGCCTTTTTTAACTCCCATATCTGCAAGTGCCGCCGCCAAGGCGTCACTCTCATCTTCTATTTCACTGTACGGTACTTTCCTGTCCTGGAAAATAAGCATCGGGTAATCGGGACGTTCCTTTCTGGCTTCAGCTATAACATCAAGAATGGTCTTTTTTGGGTATGGCTCAAGGGAATGGGGGACTCCCGGATCATAGCTTTTGTACCAGAGATAGTCAGTCATTTGCGATTCCTCCATAAACTAAATCAGCCCAAAACACTAATGCAAGATCGCTATCCAATGTCTGGTATACCAATTCTCCTGCCCCGCCAATCAAGGATGGCGGGGCAGGAGAATTAAATGCTTCTTTTCTGACCCCTATTATTCGGGGGTTTACATTTCCAGGTTGATAAAACTACCCTAGGCCTTGCCTTTTTTTGCGTCCTCCTCAACCAGTACGCGCCTGAGCACCTTGCCTACCATGGTCTTGGGCAGGTCGCTGCGGAATTCCACGTACTTGGGTACCTTGTAGTTAGCAAGCTTCTCCCTGCACCAGGCCTGGATCTCCTCGGTAGTAGCCGTTTTGCCGGACTGCAGAACAACCCAGGCTTTAACGGCCTCGCCCTGCTTGGCATCAGGAATGCCGGCCACGCTGACCTCGGCGACCGCCGGGTGAGCACTGATGACCTCTTCGACTTCCCTCGGCCAAACCTGGAAACCACTGGGTTTGATAAGGTCCTTCTTACGTGATGTTATGAACAGGTACCCATCATCATCCATATACCCCACATCACCTGTATAGAGCCATCCGTCCCTCAGCATTTCCTTGGTCTCTTCCGGCTTTTTCCAATAACCCACCATAAGCTGCGGCGCTTTGAAGATAATCTCCCCCTCTTTTCCAGGTGGCATTTCGCCCTCACCGGTTTCGATATCGCCTATGCGGATAATAACATCCGGCAACGGCATGCCTACAGAACCCTGCTTCCAGGTGCCCTTGTACGGCGTGCAGCAGCAAGCCATGGTAGTCTCAGTAAGCCCGTATCCCTCAACGATACGCCCGCCGGTCAAATCTTCAAAGCGCTTCTTGGTTTCAGCCAGCAACGGAGCAGCGCCCGAGTTGCAACATTTCATGGAATGGAAGTCCACTTTACCTTCTTTTACTTTCGGGTGGTTCAACAAGTTGACATACATAGCCGGCACCGCCGGGAAAAATGCCGGCTTGTCATGCTCTATGGATGCAATAACATCAGTAAGGTCACGGGGATTGGCAACCAGCGACATGGGCAGGTGACTGACAATACCCGTACACATTACTGCATAAGTACCAAAGGAATGGAACAGGGGCAGCACGATCGATATCGGATCTTTATAAGGCTCGGTAGCCGCCTCAAACCAGGCCTTGAACTGGAGACCGGTCATGACCAGGGAATGATGAGTGCCGACTACACCTTTGGGAGTGCCGGTCGTCCCGCCGCTAAAGAGTATCAGAGCATTGTCACCGGGCAATACTTTTATATCAGGCCTCTTTGCGCCCGCATATTTCTTCATAAGGTCCTGCAGCCAGATGTCCCCTTTCTCTATCTCAACATAGTGTCCCTGTTTTTTCTCCATCAGCAGGGTGAAAAGCACCTTCAGCACCGGAGGAAGGTATTCCTTGATGCCGGTGCATATGACCGTTTTCAGGCTGGTGCGTGACTGTATCCTTTTAATCGACTTGTAAAACATCGTCAACACAACTACAGTTTCCGCGCCGCAATCCTTAAAAGCGTGCTCCAGTTCAGAATCGGTATACATGGGATTCATATGAACAAGTATTGCCCCGGCTTTCCAGGCCCCCCAGCGGCAGATTATGGCCTGCGGGCAGTTAGGCATCAGCAATGCCACGCGGTCTCCTTTCTTTACACCCTGAGCTACCAGCGCCGCAGCAAACTCATCACTCAGTTTCTGGATCTCGGTATAGGACATTTTCCTTTTCTTGAAAAGAACCATCGGATAATCGGGGTGTTCCTTAACAGCCTCATCTACATAATCTACCAGGGTCTTTTGCGGATAGGGCTCCAGTGTCTTCGGAACCCCTTTGTCATAGTTTTTTAACCATCTGTATTCAGCCAATTTATACCTCCTAAAATATATGCTAGTTGGTTATCCCGACCTTATATCCAAAATTTATACTATTTTTTATCTTCGGACGGCTTTGATTTTTCCTCCTCCAACAATACCCGCCTCAAGATTTTCCCGACCTGGGACTTCGGCAGGTCTCCCCGTATTTCGATCTGCTTAGGGACCTTGTAAACAGCCAGCTTGGTGCGACAATGCTCCCTCAACTCTTCAGCGCTGCATGTCATGCCGGGATTTAATACAATCCATGCTTTTACCGATTCTCCCTGGTATTGATCGGGTATCCCTGCCACGCCGGCTTCCATAACTGCAGGATGTTCGTGCAGCACTTCTTCGATCTCACGCGGCCAGACCTGAAAACCGCTGGTCTTTATTATTTCTTTCTTACGGCTATGCAGGAATAAGTTGCCATCCTCATCCAGATAGCCTATATCTCCCGAATATAACCAGCCGTCCCTGACCATATCCGCTGTCTCCTGCGGCTGGTTCCAGTAACCCAGCATGAGATTAGGGGCCTTGAAACATATCTCGCCGAGCTTGCTATTCTTCAAGCTTCCCTCTCCCGTCTCCGCATCGGCAATCCTGATAATTACATCGGGAAGCGGCAAGCCTACCGAGCCTTCTTTATTATCGCCCATCACGGTATTTAGGGTCGCAGCTTGCATGCACTCAGTCATTGTATATCCCTCAAGCAGCCTGCCGCCTGTCATACTTTCAAATCTTTTTTTCACCTCGTTCATTAGCGGCGCTGCCCCAACGATACATAACTTCATACTTTTCAGCGTCACCTTGCCGGATTTAACCAGCGGATGATTCATAATACCGATATAAAATGTCGGGACACCCGGCATGAAAGCTGGACGGTACTTCTTAATACTTTTAACCACATCAGTCAGGTCTCGCGGGCTCGGAATCAGGATACACGATGAATGGTTCACCATGGCTGTTCCAAGAGCACCCACGCAGCCAAAAACGTGGAACAACGGCATGGTCAGCATGACCCTGTCTTCCCACGGATCAAGCGACGGGCTCAACCACGCGTTTATTTGCATAGCCGTCATAATCAGAGCTTCGTGTGTGCCAACTGCACCTTTCGGAGTACCCGTAGTCCCCCCGCTGAAGAGTATGACGGCAGGATCGGAGGGATTTACTTCGATGGCCGGCCGCCCGGAATTTTTATATTTTTTCAACAGGTCCTGAAACCAAACATCTCCGGTGCCCAGACTGATCCGGTAGCCTTCCTTTTTCTCCGTGGCAAGTGTAAACAGCATGCCCAGGTGTGCCGGTAAATACTCCTTGATATTGGTGGCGATCACAGTTTTGACATTGGTCCTCGGCTGAATATGCTTGACCGCATAATAAAACGGGTTGAGCACAATTACGGCTGAAGCGTCCACCTCTTTAAGGGCATGCTCCAATTCGTGTTCCGTATATAGCGGATTTATCGGTACAGCTATAGCGCCCGCTTTCCATATCCCGTGGAACCCCAAAACCATTTGCGGCGAGTTGGGAAGAACCATGGCCACACGGTCACCCTTTTTAATTCCGAGAGAGACAAGGCCCGCAGCCAGGCTGTCACTCCGCCTGACAAACTCGTCGTATGTAAGCCTTGTACCCTTAAAGAAAAACAGTGACCTGTAAGGTTTGCCCCTGCAAGACTCATCTACCACGTCAATCATGGTTTTTTGCGGATAAGGCTGAAGCGTATAAGGCACACCCTTATCGTAATTCTTCAACCAGGGATTGTTTTCCATGCTTTAAACTCCAAACCATGCAGGAACCAGGAGCTGTCCCCGCATTATCTAAATCGACATATTGATTGACCGGTCAAATTCTATCACAGCGCTTTTCGTTGTCAAGTTACTGTGACACGCCTATTTAGCTATATATTATGTATACATTGAGTGTGCATCTATGTGAATTGACGCCGAAGCTGCCCGCAGGCAGCTTCAATCCCTGCTCCACGTTGTTCTCTCTGTGTTACAGGAATGCTAGCGTCTTCAAGCACCTGTCTGAAATCAGCCACCCTGCCCGGCTCCGGTGATTTAAAACCTGAGCCTTCCACAGGATTAAACGGGATCAGGTTAACATGGCAATTAATACCTTTCAACAAGGCTGCCAGCCTGATAGCATCATCCCTGGTATCATTTACTCCCTTTAGCAGGCAATATTCAAAAGTAACTCTGCGGCCGTTCTCTCTAAAATAGGCGCGGCAAGCATCAACGATTTCCTTGAGTGTGTAACGTGACATACCGGGAACCATGCGCCTGCGCAAAGTATCTTCAGAGGCATGCAGAGATACAGCAAGCGTGAGCTGTAGCTGTTCTTTAGCCAACCGGTATATGCCGGGTACGTAACCAATTGAGCTGACCGTGATATTGCGCATGCCTATATTCAACTCGGCATTCAGCAACTTAACTGCAGCAAGTGTTGCATCGTAATTTATCAACGGCTCGCCCATGCCCATAAAGACTACGTGGCTAATCCTGCCTCCCACTCCCAACAGCTTTTCCTTCAGAGCAACTTCCCCCACAGTCAGTACCTGGTCGATTATTTCACCTGTGGCCAGGTTGCGCTTAAACCCGCCGGCGCCGGTGGCGCAGAAAGCGCAGCCAATTGCACAACCCATCTGTGTTGAAACACAACAGGAAAAACGTTCTTCGTAAGGCATCCCAACCGTCTCTATCAGCTCGTCGAAGGCCGGCCTAAGCAGGAGTTTGAAAGTGCCGTCTTTACTCCGGCGCATTTTCACGATATCAGAACGACCGACTTCGTACTCACCAACCAGCCTTATTTTAAAAGCATCCGGAAGGTTTTTCATATCGTCGATTACCCTGCAACCCTGCCGGTATATCCAATCGGCCACCTGCTTGCCGCGGTATTCCTTCTCACCTGATGCAGTGGCCAGTAGCTTCAGTTCATCCGTGGACATGCCCAGTAATATTTTTTTCATTTCAATTATTATCCCGCCCAATTATGTATTAGCCAAGTATATAGTGCAAATGACCCAAATAGGCTTTGACCAGCCTGACCTTTTTTGCTAGCATGGACTTGAGGGCAATAAAAGGTAGAGACCCTCGGGGAGGTAGAGAATGGTCAAGAAACAGGCCATGTTGGTAATATGGCACTTTCCTCTAACGGGCTCTCCTATGCAGGAGGAGCGAAGGTAAACTCCTACCGTGCATAAAGAGAGAGCAGGCAAAACTCCCGAGCTTTCCGTTTAGTAGCAAAGAGGCTATGTTATCTTAAGATAGAGCAAAAGATTAAGGCTTATCTGAAAGGGAAAGTAGGGAGGAGCACGGATCAGAAGATCAAAGGGAGCCCCGACGTATAGGGACTCCCTTATTTTTATGCCTTTAGAGCAAACAGTGGGAAGTGGGGAGACTCTAATTATCTTTGATTCAGCAATTTGGCCAGCGACTGGCGGTCCGCATCGTATTCGGGCTGCTCCAATACAGAACATTGCTCCAGCATACTTTTGCCCTTCGCAAGGTCAATGGCAAAGGCAAGACAGTTGCGTTTGCCGCACTTACCGCAGTCCGTCCTTGGGAGGAGTTTATGCAAGGTAAACCCCAGGTTCATGGCTGTTTTCCCCGGCTCACCAGTTGGCAGGGTCTTCGTTATTTTTGCAATGATTTTGTAATATATACCCGGCTCTGGATAGGCGCCTATATCGTGAAGATTATAATCCATGAACTTAACCGGCTCTTCCTGGTAGCAACTCCTGACTGCCTGCTCTATAGTTTTTGGATTTAGTCCGGGCGCATTTGTATCTCTCGTCCCAGGCAAGCAAAGCAAATTGATTATTGTGACTATTTGGCTTCTAAATCTCTCTACTATCGAAACCGGTATGTTGGCAAGGACAGGCGTAAGGGCCCGTGAGCCGATGATATGCATGTCTTCTCCTACACCCTTTTGCATGAGCGAAATAAGTGACTCGCCCGGCAAATGTCCCGTAGATTCCCTGCCACAAAGCACTATATAACGTATGTTGGGATTGGCCACAATATTACAGATCATCTTTTCCATCCCGATATTCTCGGTCTGCAACATACCGGCAATGCCAGCTCCGGCATCCGCCCCGGCCAGTACCAGTTCATTCAGATCCTGTGGTATGGCATAGTCGAACGTATCCAGGATGGTACACACAACCACGGGGGAATACTCATTGCCCCTCACATAACGTCCCGCTTCCGGCGGATACCCTTCAACTGGCTTTACCTTTAACACGGCGTTACCGCCACCTAATCAGTAGCATCTGGGCGCATTGCCGCCGGAATTCTTTCCAGACTTTGGGTCACAATTGATTTCGCTGGAGTCTTTCACTGAACAGCACCCTGCATCAGTACGGAAATTCAATTTAATTAGAGGTTCAACTTTGTGACTTTCTTGTGTCATACCTCTTAGTTCCACCAGGGATGGGTATGCGCCTACCTTGATTACCTCCCCGTCACAAGTAGT
>JAPLHL010000529.1 GCA_026389655.1 Chloroflexota bacterium | reverse complement strand
TCCACCGGCCTTATAATTTGTTTCAATTCTGCCGAACAGTATAATGTGAGTGTCGAGCAATCCGTATAACCGTTGTAACAGGGGAGCACTTATGCGCAGTACCATCGGAAGGCCCGGTAAATTCACTTATTCTCCCCACACGCCCGAAGAAAGCCCCAAAGTAACACTGGGGTTGATACGGCGGGTCCTTAACTATGCCCGCCCCTACCTGTGGCTGCTGCTCGGAATGCTGGCCATCACCCTGGCGGCCACCGGTCTGTCTTTGCTGACCCCGCTGATCTTGCGCGACCTGATTGACCGGACTCTCCCTGCGCGGGATTTGCAACGCCTTCTCTGGCTTGCCCTCGGCCTGCTGGTAATCCCGTTTTTGAACGGGGGCCTGAACGTATTGCAGCGGCAGGTCAATGCCCGGGTGGGCGAAGGCATAGTCTATGACCTGCGGTCGGCGCTGTTCTCGCATGTGCAGCGGATGTCGCTTGGTTTTTTCACGCATACCAAAACCGGCGAGTTGATGAGCCGCCTGAACAACGATGTGGTCGGCGCGCAGAATGCCATCAGCAACACATTCGTCACCATCATCACCAGCCTGATCCAGGCGATAGTACTGCTGACCGTGATGCTCACATTGGAATGGCGGCTGACGTTAATCAGCATTGCGGTATTACCGCTGTTCCTGATTGCGGCGCGCAACCTGGGAAACCGTCTGCGGGATATTGCCCGTTTACAGCTGGACCTGATAGCCAAGATGAATGCCATGATGAACGAGTTGCTCAACATAAGCGGTTCATTACTGGTCAAGCTTTTTGGCCGTGCGGCTAAGGAGGATGAGCGTTTCCAGGAACGTGCTGCGGAAGTCCGCAATATGGGCGTCCGTCGTGCGGTGACAGGTACGCTCTTCTTCGCCAGCGTAGGATTGTTAAGTTCGATTGGCGTTGCTCTTGTCTATGGTATCGGCGGCTATCTCGTCATTCAGCAGGAGCTGACTATCGGCACCATCGTAGCCCTGGGTGCATTATTGGGCAGCCTGTACAGCGCGCTTCAAAGCCTGACAAACGCGCCGGTTGATTTCGCCGCCTCCATGGTCAGCTTTGAGCGAGTTTTCGAAGTACTTGACCTGCCGCTGGAGATAGCTGAAAAGCCCGATGCCCATGTTCTAAAGAACACTCGCGGCGTGCTGGAGTTTGACGACGTTGGTTTCCGTTACGCAGAAGATGAGAAGGGGTTGCTGAAGGATGTACACCGCTTCGGGCAAATACAGGATGTCCGCACGGCGCTGTCAGGTGACGTTTCCGAAAAAGACAGCACCGGGGAAAACGACAGCGAGAACGATAATTTGATAGCGCTCACCCAGGCACGGGAGCAAGCCCTGGAAAATATATCTTTCCGTGCTGAACCCGGCCACATAGTGGCACTGGTCGGACAGAGTGGGGCTGGAAAAACAACCCTCACTTACCTCATCCCACGCCTCTACGACCCTACCGCAGGCCGTATTTTGATTGACGGTCATGACCTGAAAGATGTGACGCTCGCCTCGCTGGCAGCGCAAATTGGCATGGTCACTCAGGAAACCTATATGTTCCACGATACCGTTCGCGTGAATTTGCTCTATGCCAGGCCAGACGCCACGCAGCAGGAAGCCGTAGCGGCGTCCCGGGCGGCGAACATCCACGACTTTATCATGGGACTGCCAGCGCAGTATGAGACAATTGTCGGCGAACGCGGTTACCGGCTGAGCGGCGGCGAAAAGCAGCGGCTGGCGCTGGCACGTGTGATTTTGAAGGACCCGCGTATTCTGGTGCTTGATGAGGCAACCAGTTCGCTCGACAGCGAGTCTGAAGCGCTCATACAGGAAGCGCTCCGGCGCGTCATGACAGATCGGACAAGCATTGTTATTGCCCACCGCCTGAGCACCATTCTATCAGCCGATTTGATCCTCGTAATGGACCGCGGCCAGATTATTGAGCGCGGCACGCATACCGACCTCCTGGCAAAAGAGGGATTGTATGCGCGGCTGTATCAAACTCAATTCCGCCTCAAGCCGGGAGAAAACGGACATGCGTATTAGTATTCTGCCAAAAAGTTCGGTGGGTAGATGGTCGGTCGGTCTGGCTACCGCCTTCATTCTGCTCTCCATCTTGTTCGTGATCTTGACCAGGCTGGGTGGGGAACCTGGTCCATTTGGTCTTATCGTGATAGTAAACTTTGTCATTGGTATCTCACTCATAGCTGCTTTTATAACCGGGCTCATTAGTATTTTCAAGAATAAGGAGCGGTCTATTCTAGTTTTTTTAGCTGTGCTAGCAGGCTTTTGCGCTTTGCTTTTCTTCCTTGGTGAATTCCTGTGCACCCATTAATAACCCTGCCTTTTTATCCATACCCCATCCGCCTGCCCAATCCATCGCATCCCTTAATCCGTCTTAAGATTCACCTTAAATAAACGGCGTATTTCACCCAAAATAACCAATCCTTAAACCAGCCCATCTACTATTTCATCAACCTATCCACCAATGACGCTACCAATATCATAACTATTTAACATATCATGCTTTAATTATATTACTTCTACATGTTCACACTGCTAATATTTATTCAGTAGTAATTATAGGAAGTGATAAACATGGCTGATAACATAACTAAAGGAAAATGGAACCAGGTCAAGGGCAAAGTGAGGGAAGAGGCCGGTAAATTAACCGGAAATACATCACAGGAAATCAGAGGTGAAGCGGAGCAGGTAGCCGGAAAAGTGCAGGAAGAGTACGGCAAGGCTAAAAGAAATATCAAAAAAGCAATAGGAGACTAGTCAGTTTCAATATACCATACCGATCAAGTGTGAACAGATGATCGGTATGGTAATGTAAAAACATCCAGTTTATCTACGTGAATCCACCCATTTCCAATTGCTCAATCACAGTTAGCAACAACCCAAAATTGTCATGACTTTTTAATATCCTGTCCCTGAATTATATGCCTATTACATTCTTAGCCGTTTAACATATAGCTAATC
>JAPLHL010000267.1 GCA_026389655.1 Chloroflexota bacterium | reverse complement strand
CCAACATCTGAATTTCAAAGCGTCGATAATAAAACCAGGCAGCTATACTGCCGATATAAATGGTGTTGCCGGTGTATTTACGATAATAGAATGAGAATAGATAACCGCATAATACTTATCGGCATAGTTACGTTAACGCTCATTTTATTTCCGGTCGCAGCTTTTACGACCGGATTATTACGCATTATTCTGAGCTTCCTATGCCTGATTTTCTTCCCGGGCTATACCTTGATATCAGCCCTGTTCCCAAAGCAGGGGGATATCGGAGCTACCGAGCGGATCGCCTTAAGTTTTGGAGCAAGTATAGCAATTGTACCTATTATCGGATTTGTCCTGAATTTCAGCCCCTGGGGTGTGAGATTAGTACCTGTCCTGGTATCTATGGGCTTATTCATCCTGATTATGGCCGTCACAGGTTTCCTGCGGCAACAATTGCTGCCAAGGGAGCTGCGCTTCGGTATTCCTCTGAAATCTGGATGGGCAGCCTGGCGGCAGATGACAGCGGTAAAAAAGGTGCTCTCGATCTCCGGTTTTCTCGTAGTAATAGCCATTGCCAGCCTGGTTGTTTATCTGGCGGTCTCACTGCCATATAAACCAAGCCCCACAGAATTCTACATCCTCAATACTAAAGGGGCAGCAGGCAATTATCCAAGGCAGGTGAAGGTCAATGATAATATCAGTCTAACTGCCGTTATCATAAATCATGAGAATCAAAACACCGGATACTCGATTCAAATTACGGATAAGCAAATGGTGCAAATACTTGCACCTTCCGGAGCAGTCACTTTCCCCTCGTAATATGCCCAGCCCGTTGTGCCTTGAAAATATGGCATAAACTCCGTCGCACTAATCCATGCATCCCCCGGTCCTTTCCAGTGAGGAACGATCATAGCGCCGCCGCTGCCATCTATTAATTCACTCCTGATCCACCCTCCAATAATATATGATTTACCGGCCTGAACAGGAACATTTTGCCCCCAAATAGCCTGCGGCCAAGATTCGAACGGTCCGTTTTCAACCATATGTATAGATACACAAACACCATCATTTCTGCCATGCTCAGGGAACATAAATGTAGGTTCACAATTTTGAAACCATTTGCCCCAATATACAGGCGGATCTTCAGAAATAGCCTCGAAACCCGCATTGCTTAACATATTTTTCCCTTCAGCACTCAAAATATTTGGATTGCTGATATAGATATTATTTCTCACTTCAACCAAATTACTATTGCTACACGGCGCTAAATTATAAACAAGTGACCCTCTATAATCCCCGAGAAAGGTGGTATCCCTGCATCCGCCGGCAAGAAACCTGGAGATGCTAACATCCACCGGTTGAGTACTAAACCATATTCTGCTGGCCACCTTTTTCCCGGTTATAGCGGTGAAGGCGGTGGCTTTCCATGGATCGACAATGGCAGAGGCGTAATCCGTGCCGACATGATCTTTGATCCAGACAAAGGAGTTGTAGTCTTCATCATCGATCATATGGTAAAAGGAAGCATAAACCCGTGTGGGCACAGCGATAACCAAAATCACTATTATCAATAATGCACATATAACAGGTGAAGCGCTCCGGAAAACACTTGAGTTATTCCTGGCAAGAAAATTGGCGGGCAGCTTAAGCTTGCTCAACCACGACAATCCTGCACCTGCAAGGATGCTCATGATTAACAGCATCGCCGTCAGCCCACGCTCATATATTGTCGCTAAACCATAATGGAACCTGATGAATACGAGCATAATAATGAGTAACAAAGCCAGCCCGAGCACTAAACCCAGGGCCTTCTTTCCGCCTTTGATTACCAGTACAACTGTCCCAATAAAACTTAAGATAACAGGCAGCAGGCCATACTTCGCAAGGAGGTCAGGCAGCTCAATATAAGGGGATAGGGACTGTTGCGTTAATAATTGCCCGGTAACCAGCAAAATTTTCTGTAAAATCCAGGGAAATGGCAGAATAAATGGAATACCCAGCGCAACCAATATCCCAACACTATGACGGGTATTGCCTTTGAAATTAAGCAGGATATATGGCGCAAGGATAATACAAATAATAATGGCAGTTGTAGCGTGAGATAAAAGCAAAAAACATGTGAAAATAAAGAGTAGGACATATGATCCCCAGTGCCTGATATGATAAGCCAGGAAAAGTGATAACGGGATAAAAAGCATGCCCAAAGCCATGGGCACCATAAAAGCGGGGCCAAGCAAGCCTCCCGTTGTAGGGATAAGACAGGTGAAAAAAGCTGCTTCCCACCCGAATCCCTGCCTGGAAGCCAGAATATAGACCGCCAGTACGGTAATCATAAAGATAATAGAGGGAACGTACCGGAACAATGGTATCCATGATATACCGCTGACCTGCTGGAACATGGCCCACAGCAGATGAAAACCTACCCACAGGTTGTCCCCCAGCTTTATATCGGTCAACCCTGTGAAGGGGTCGGGGAAAGTGATGGACCCGCTTTGAGCAATAGTTTCTGCATAGGTCATGTGCATCCACTCGTCTACATGGAGAGGGTAGGCGTAGCCTATGTGGGGGATAAAAGCCATATAGAAAGCAAGCAGGAGAACGAATAAAAGCAAAAACAAATTACGCATTTTCATAAATCGCAGTAAGGCAATCCTTCAGAATATTTTACCATTTGCGCCTCACAGACATACAGCAAATTAATAATATGATATTGACAGACTTTTTAACGATTGATATAATCGCAGTGGAATATGAATTAAATCTGCTACTATGGAAAGCGGCATCGAGAAGGATGACCCGGAGGTGCTAATATGGCAATAATAGATATGAAAAAATGGCAAAACAGGACGGGGTTAGCCGTGCTATTAGGGCTGCTCGTATTCATCTTGTTTTTATTCGTAACTCCTATATATGGTTTTAACATCACTCCGCAGACCGTGCAGGGCTTCGCAAACGTGGGCGGCAATTACGGAGCGCTAACCCCTGTGCAGGAAGGATACGGAGGCTAGACGGGCGTTTTAGGCATATCCTGTTTTCTCCACGGAGTTAATTTTACAATTTTGTTAAATTTGGGCCCGTTTTGTTAAAGCGGCAATTTTCGGGCCGTTTATTTATTTAGTCCGACTTCATCCAGCGGTTCGCCCGTTGATGAAAATTGCAGGGAAGAGAGGTATTTAATGCACAACCGGTTAGTTCTACTAATAATTGCAGCCATACCATTGTTGATACTGTCATGTTCGGCCAATTC
>JAPLHL010000422.1 GCA_026389655.1 Chloroflexota bacterium | reverse complement strand
GATGCCTGGCCTAGGCGTACGTAGCACGTAACATATGGAGGTTCAGGCGCTCCCTCGAACTTCTCAGTTACGATACTAAATGATTCGAGTATTCCTGAAGGCTCTATTTCTACCCAGTTGTCACCAGTCGGGACGAAACATCTTTCACAATATGCGAATGGCGGTAAAAGTACGCGCTGACACTTCGGGCATTTTACGGCCATTATTCTTCCATTATATTTCAATTCATGAAAGAACCGGCTGAGTGTTTGGCCGGCGACATAGTTATAATTTATTTCCCATTTTCCAGGTAATACTAATAATTCAAATTCTTCAGGCATTCTGATATCTCCTAATGAAATTTAGTTTGGTTCAACACCTAATATCATGGCAGTGTTAAATTGTGCTAATCCCATACCTCCCGAACCACCGGCACCCGTTGCCACCCCTATTTTTACGTCAGGCACCTGCCTTTCATCGGCTTTTCCCATAATCTGTAAGGCTATTTCCGCTACCCGTACCAGGGCTGTAGCTCCAATAGGATTGGAGCATAGAACGCCGCCGGATGGGCTGAATGGTATTTCACCGTCCATTTCTCCAAAGCCGTTTTCGCATAGCCTGGCAACTTCACTATGCTCACAAAGACCCATCAGAACATAGGTCATTAATTCAGTTGAAGAAAAAGGAGTATATGGTTCAACGACCTGTATTTGCTTACGTGGTTTATCTATACCTGCCATGCGGTAAGCTTTGAATACAGCATTATGCTCCAACTCTTCCTTAGTCATTAGGGCCCCTTCACCGCTTGTAAAGCATCTGGTATATGCTCCCATACCCTTAACCCAGGCAGGTCTTTTTGCCAATCGTTTTGCCTTTTCTTCCGATGTCACAACTATTGCGCAAGCGCCATCCGACCTGGGACAGCAATCCAGCAATTTAAGCGGAGAAGCTACCGCCCTGGATGCGAGTACGTCTTCAATGGTTACCGGAAATCTCAGATGTGCAAAAGGGTTATTCATAGCATTAGCATGATTTTTTGAGGCTATTTTAGCCATATGCCATTCAGACATGTTGCCGGCTTTTAACCATCGTGAGGTCTCCATGGCCACATCGGAGATGATATTAAAACCGGACGAATCCCTGGAGAATAGCGGCGGGCCTCCTACCTTTAGTATGAACTGGGCATCCGGAGTTTCGCTTACTCTCTCGATGGCTATGGCCAGGACAGTATTGAACATACCCGAGGCTACATGTTGAACAGCTGCAATTGCTGTCGAACCACCTGTAGCACCGCCCGTATGTATCCTCATAAACGGCTTGCCTATTGCCCCGGTTGCATCGACACACCATTTATCGGGCCAGTTTACGCCTTCAAAAGCTTCAGGTGCAGATCCAAAAACCACCGCATCAATATCGGCCAGGGTCAGATTTGCGTCATTTAACGCCCTTTCAGTAGCTTCATGCGCCATCTCAGTAAAAGATGCATCCTTGCGCTTGCCTGAATATTTTGTTTGCCCTGTGCTGACAATTGCGACTCTCTTATTCATCAGACTACCCATTCTTTAATCTATTTGCGGCTAATACTAATACGCAGTTGCACTGATTGCACATGCCGCCTGCGCCGTGGGCCAGAGCGTTTTTGGCGTTTTTAACTTGTCTCTTTTCCGCCCGGCCCATGACCTGTAAGGCAGCCTCGGCAACACGAACTAACCCCGACGCCGCATGCGGGTTTGACGAGGTGATACCCCCGGAGGGATTCACGTGGGGTTTTCTTTTGAAATACTCATCGGTTTCAACTAATTTGGCAACTTCCTCAACCCCACAGAAGCCTAGCGTCTGATATGCGGCCAACTCGTGATAAGCTGTTGACCCACAAATCTCCGCCACATCGATTTGTTCGGCAGGCTTGTCTATACCTGCCATACGGTAAGCTTTATCGGCAGCGATTTTCAGTGATCCCAATTCAGCCAGGTTCCTGTTCCCAAGATAATAAGAGTCAGCTGCCCATCCCAATCCGTTGATCCATGCCACTTTCCGGTTAGGATCAACATAATCTTCAGACGCCAGTACCATAGCGCAGGCGCCCAGG
>JAPLHL010000290.1 GCA_026389655.1 Chloroflexota bacterium | reverse complement strand
ATGGCATCCATCTCTTTTCTCCTTTTTCATGCCGACCAGTCTGAGGAAGTAAGATTCGAGGTCTTCCTGCTCGACCATCAGCCTAGTAGGCGGACAACCTGTCTGAACCAACAGCGTGGCGATTTGGTCGGGATGCTGCATCGTCAGCTTATCCGTGATAACAAGTGAGTTTTCGCCATCCAACCTCGCCATGATACCAGCTTTTCCAAGGGCAGACAGAGCGGCCCCAGAATCACGAACATCGACCACCAGGCGTTGTTGTTCCTGTTGGGCTAGCTCTCTGGCATCGAGTAGGAGAAGCAAATCGGGATGATGGATGAGCGCCTTAGCCAGGCCCAGCCGCTGGGAATTACCAAGAGAAAGTGTCCTGGCATGCCGGTTGGCATAGTGTGTCAGCCCCAATTCGTCGATAACTTTTTGCACCGCATCAGTATCGTTCAGTCGTCGCAGGCACCGGACTATTTCCAAGTTCTCCCGGACAGTCAGGTCTGGATAGGAGTGGGGAGTCTCGACCATGTAACCAACGCGTTCCCAAATTTACCTTTGACCAGGCCTCACTTTAGTACCAAAGAGTGAAACTGATCCGGTGTTCGGCTTAATCATTCCTAGGAGCATGCGAATAGTTGTCGTCTTCCCTGCACCATTCAGACCCAAGAAACCATATATCTCTCCGGGCTCGATACGCAGTGACAGATTATCCACTGCTACTAAGTCTCTATAGCGTTTGGTTAACCCAGAGACTGCGATAGTTGTATCCATGCTTTTTTGATATCCACTTACTTATTTTGCCCACTTAGATAATTAACAAGGCATTCAACCAGCATGTCCGTTACTTTGGCATTCATTTCTTCGCCGGCGTCTTCCTTTTGAAGGAAGATATAAAAGATTGAAGCTACCATATTACTGGCTACCTCGGCATCGAGTTGTCTGATAATACTCCCCTCCTCCTGCCATTGTTTTATGAGCTCTGTCATAAACACGATAGCTTGGCGATAGTGTTCTTTGTATTGTTCCGAAGTCATAAAGCCTGACAGGTTTTCAAACGCTCCTTTATTAAAAACTACTCTTAGCAGCGGGTCCTCTTCGAGCATAATAAGCGAACTCTTAAGAAAAAGACGTAGTTTATCAGCGGGTTCTTTGGCACCCTCCAATTTTTGCATTAAGTCAGTTCTCAATTTACTCTCGGACTCTTCATGGATGGTCAAGAAAAGAGCTTCCTTGGAATCAAAGAATTTATAAAAAGAGCCCTTGGCTATCCCCACCGCTTTGGCCAATTCATCGACGCTTGTTTTTTTAAGGCCGTATTTTATGAAATACTCTCTGCCCTTTTGAATCAAATTATGCTGTATCTGTTCTTTATTCGATTTTGTAAATGCTCTTGACATTATGCTGTGACCCTATGACCAAAATAGTATATATAGAACATTGTAGTGTAGATTTAAGGGTATTGTCAATAGTCAGGCGGGTGTTCAAATAAGGTATATTGCACAATAGTCAGGAATGTACAGCGATAAGCCGGCATATAATACAGAACGTCAGATATATAGATGAAGACGGATATCTCTTCCTCACATCACGCAAGAAGGAGTTGATTAAACCCAGTGGCCACCAGGTCTACCCCGGCGAGGTCGAGGAAGTGATAACTAAGCATCCGGCGGTCTTTGAGGTCAGTGTAGCCGGTGTGCGGGACGAATTGCAGGGCGAGGCTGTTAAAGCATGGATCGTGCTTAAGCCCGGGCAGCAAGCCACCGCCCAGGAGATACAGACTTTCTGTAAGGAGAGGCTTACCGCCTATAAGGTCCCGAAGCACGTCGAGTTCAGAACCGATCTGCCCAAGTCCATGGTCGGTAAAGTCCTTCGCCGTATCCTTCAGGAAGAGGACATCGCGAAACAGAAAGAGAAAAGCAGTTAGGACTAAACTGTCCTTCATGACACGCAATATGCTAAATAGCTGCGTCGCAGCTATAGACGGCTGTCAGTGCTATGCTTTTTGGGTGGGGCTGGTATACTACGAGTATATGATTTGAGGAAAGCAGAATATAGCGATAGTCGTTTTCCCATTCCTCAGGGTACAAAATAACAACAGCTAAGGCTCTGATGAGAATATTCCCGCTTTTACCGCCTTTTCCTTTAGGTAATTAGTAAAGGCAGAACAGCATACCAGCATATAATAAGCGTCCTCAAAAGCTACCGTATCTTTGTCAATTAATGCATGGCGTATTCCATCGGCATCACTTGTATAACCGTAAATCTTTAAGAAACTCTGTTTTAAAGCTTCATGAATCTCTAATTTGCCGTCAAATGCCTTTAAGGCATCACCCAACGTCGCCTTCGGATTATTTGTTATGACCCTGCATATGGCTTCAACTGCACTTATAGATTCCTTGATTGAATTTCTGAAATCGGGGTTTTCCCTATCCGATAACTTTTTCAATGCGTCAGCGATGTGTGCAGACACGGGGTCCAACGTGCCTGAATTATCAATAGCTGCCTGTATTGAACCAATCTCAATATCTGAGGTAATACTAGACAATAAGCCATTAATAAACCGATATCCAGAAAGTTCTCCTTCAAAAGCGTGGTTACATACTTCATAGAAGGTGTCGAGGATATTTTCGTTCTTATAATTTTTAGCAATAAATTCGAGGAAATCATAGACCTCATTGTAAGCACTTTCATAAAAATATTTACGTATATGCTTGATGACATCGCCAACATCTGAATTCAGGAGGTCGTCAATAGGGAGGTTAAAGAACCTTATGTATATGCTAGTTAATAAGAGCAGAACCTTACTGGATTTAATTGCTTCGTAATCCGAGCTATATAATTCATCGCATCTATCCTGTAAAACGCGAAAACTACTACTACCATACGTATGAAGTTGCTCCCAAAACAGGACTGTGCAGACGGTCCACAGACGGTTTCTTAACCCTGCGCTCATAGAAGTTAATTGAAGTTCGGTGGCAATTGGCGTAAGCCCCTGTCTCTGTGAAAACGATAGATTATGATCCATAATCAGCGACTCCGTATTCAGACACTTCGAACATAAAGTAGAGATTAAGCCAACATAAAGATAATGTGTTCTTACCCCCCTCCACCGCAAACCATTTTATCATCAATGACTCTATTCTTCTCATTTGGTATTAACTCTGAGACATAGGCTGACGGACTAAAATAGCGGCGGATTATTAAGTCTGTGCACTATTTGGTGGCACTTCGTCCGAATCATAAGTATTTGCATCGGGGGCATCTCCCGGTGAAACGTCTTCTCCGTTATCACTGTCATCGTCGGTGATACGTTCGCTAGCACCCTTCTGCATTCTGTTTTTCCACTCAAAATACCTATCAAGAATTTCCTGGGTTTCCTTTGACACCCAAATATGACATCCTGGGTGATAGAAATCCATCCGCTTTGCATCGTCATGCAGTGTTGGAACGCCGGTCGTTTTAACCAGACAAACCGTATGATGATCTTGGTATAATCCTCTACCTGATATGGTTGGTCTTGGTCTACCGAGATGCTTGAACAGAATCTCACCGGCATAAGGTAGCATCCCGGTTTCCTCGGTCAATTCCCTTAGCGCCGCTATAAATCTACTTTCTCCTCTGTTAGCTCCACCGCC
>JAPLHL010000260.1 GCA_026389655.1 Chloroflexota bacterium | reverse complement strand
TGAAGCCACCCGTCCCCGGAAACCGAAGGACAAGCCTACGGTTGAAAACAGTTTTTACCAATCTTACCTGCGTATCTATGCCAAACTCCGCAACGAGGAGTTCCATAGCCTGTACGAACTGAACAGAAGGATACTGGAGCTTCTGGCCGTGCACAACCAGGCATCGTTCCAAAAGCTTCCGGGAAGCCGTCAACAACGATTCTCTCATGATGAAAAGCCTTTATTAAAACCACTTCCCCAGGAACCATTTACGATAAAGCATACCACAATGGCCAAGGTACAGATGAACTATCATGTTATCCTGGGTGAAGACAAACACCTGTACAGCGTTCCTTATCAGCATATCGGTAAAGCCACAACAATTGTTTATGACGATGAACATGTAGAAGTATTTATTGGTCTGCAGAGGATCGCCATCCACAAACGTGATTACCGCCAGCATGGTTATACCACTTTAGCCATCCATATGCCTGAGAAGCACCTAAAATACAACGAAACCTTGGGTTGGGACTCTGATTATTTTTTATCCCTTGCAGCTAATATTGGCCAGAGTTCAGTAGCGGTCTTCAGGAAAATACTGGCATCCAAAGAATTTATAGAGCAGACCTACAGGGCTTGTCTTGGAATGAAAAGGCTCTCGGAGATCTATGGTCCAATCCGGTTTGAGGCTGCCTGCAGAAGGGCTGAAAATGCCAGCAGGGTAACATACGGTATGATCAGGAATATCCTTGAAAACAACTTAGACAAGCAAGCAGAACCACAATTAAATCTTTTCAATATCTCCGATCATGAAAATATCCGTGGTGCGGGAAACTATCTCTAAAACAGGAATAACCAATTATTAAACTCAAATGAATGAACACACAAATCACACTTGATCATCTTGCCCAATTAAAGCTGCATGGTATGGCACGAGCCTACCAGGCTGTATTGACGATGCCTTTGCAGCAACAACCCTCACTTAGCCAGTTTATGGCCAATCTTGCAGAGTCCGAACTGCAGGAAAGAATCCATAAAAGAACTGAAAAATATCTGGTTCAGAGTAAATTGCGCTACAATGCCATTATAGAACAGGTACATTGCAGCACGAACCGAAACCTGACAAAAGAGAAGTTAATGATGGTAGCCGATTGCAGCTTCATTGAAAGGGCTGAAAACCTCCTGATCACCGGTGCTACTGGTTGCGGGAAAAGCTATCTGGCCTGTGCCATCGGACGGCAGGCCTGTTACTTCGGATACAAAACTTTATACTTTGGCATCAATCGTTTTCTGGAAAGAATATCAAGCTCCAAATTGGACGGCACGTATATTAAGTTGCTCAATCAAATAGAGAAGACTCATCTGCTTATACTGGACGATTTTGGAATATCACCGCTTGATGCAGTGACCAGACTGGCACTACTCCAAATACTGGAAGACAGATACGGGAAAAAATCAGTGATTATTGCCTCTCAGATCCCAACTTCAAAATGGTACGGATATATCGGAGAGTCAACCATTGCTGATGCCATTATGGACAGATTGGCAGTAAATGCCCATCGAATTGATCTCAAAGGAGAGTCTCTTAGAAAGAAAATTTAATTTAAATTTGCATCATAAATCAACCCCCATTCCGGTTGTACACTTTACTCCGGATTCGTTGTACACTTTGTCCGGAATAATCAGCGAAGCGCCACCCCGAAGGGCAACCTATGAACAATAAACAATGAACGGTTAA
>JAPLHL010000303.1 GCA_026389655.1 Chloroflexota bacterium | reverse complement strand
TCAGCTATCACCAGGATTCAGGAGATAACCCGCTCGGTGATTATGTCAACTCCTTGCATGCACTTGGGGTACTGGATGTCCGCTTTTTTTTTCCCGGGCATGGTTCAGTTTTTAGTGGTCTCGTTCCCAAAATAGATGATATTATGCGTTTCCATCGTGATAGGAATATGAATATCCAAAAGATCATGGGCGTTGAAACCAAAAATGCCTATGATATCGCAAAAAGCCTGCCATGGATCATCAATGGCGATACCCTGGCATATGATAAACTAGAACCTATCGACCGCAGGCTGGCCGTGCTAACCGTACTGGCGCACCTGCAATTCCTTGTCGCCGAGAACAAGGGTAAAAAAGTTGAGGAGGCCGGTAAAACCGTCTACTGGGCCGGAGGATAATTCGTGGACAAGCTATTTAAGAAAATTCAAGCATTAAACCTGGAATATACAGATAAGCCCCAGCCGCAACTGCTTGTTGCAATGCCGAACCCATATCCTGATCAGGATTATCAAGTACAGGTTGTGTCGCCCGAATTTACTGCGCTATGTCCTGTAAACCCGGGGCAGCCTGATTTCGCAACTGTAACAATCAAGTACGTACCCGACAAACACATTATTGAGTTTAAATCATTGAAGCTATATCTAACCAGCTACAGGACAGTCACGATTTTCTATGAAGCTTCTACAAACCGCATTCTGCAAGACCTGGTAAAGGCGCTCAAACCCAAATCGATGGAAGTTGTCACCGATTGGAACGTCCGAGGCGGTATTTCAACAAAAGTGGTATCCCTATACAATAAAATAAAGCGACCTAAAGGAGGTTGATTAATGGCACATAAAATAGGTATTAATGGATTTGGAAGGATTGGGCGGCTGGTATTCCGGGCCATCAATCAGCATTACGGCGACAAATTGGAAATTGGCGCAGTCAATGACCTGACAGATGCAAAAACAAATGCTCACCTTCTGAAATACGATAGCACTTACGGAATTTACCCCGGTAAAGTAGAGGCAACTGCCGATTCCATCATCGTTGATGGGGAGAAAGTCAAAGTTATAGCCGAACGCGACCCTGCTAAAATACCTTGGAAAGACCTGGGAATCGATATTGTGATTGAATCGACCGGCCTCTTCACTGACGGCACCAAGGCGGCAGCCCATCTGCAGGGAGGGGCAAAGAAGGTCATAATTTCAGCACCCGCCACTAACGAAGACATTACCATTGTTATGGGTGTGAACGATGAAAAATACGATCCTTCAAAGCATAATATAATATCCAACGCATCCTGCACTACCAACGGCATTGCTCCCGTGGTGAAGGTATTAAATGAGAATTTTGGCGTTTTAAAAGGACTCCTTACCACAATACACGCTTATACAAACGATCAGAGGCTATTGGACATGTATCATAAGGACCTGCGAAGGGCCAGGTCTGCCGGACTGAACATGATCCCAACCTCGACAGGCGCCGCAAGGGCCGTAGCGCTCGTACTGCCGGAGATGAAAGGAAAACTGCACGGGATATCGATCAGGGTACCGGTCCCCACAGTGTCTGTATGCGATTTTGTATGCGATTTGAACAAGGAAGTCACCATTGATCAAATCAACTCAGCCTTTAAGGAAGCTGCCGCCGGCAATCTGAAGGGCATCCTTGAATATATCGATGAACCGCTTGTCAGTACGGATTTCAAAGGCAATCAACATAGTTCCATATTCGATTCACTTGAGACAATGGTTGTAGGCGGCAACATGGCGAAGATCATCGCATGGTACGACAACGAATGGGGTTATAGTTGCCGCATGGCTGACCTTGCTCTGAAGATTTTCAGCAAGGGCTTCTAACCAGTTCCGAATATTACTCGTTCCGAAAGGAACAACATGAAAGTAGAATAAAGTGTGCGGACTGCCCAGCAGTCTGAAGGTTGATGTTATGTCAGAACCCTCAATATCCGAGAATAACGTCTGTGCGCCAACATCGTTGGATACCAGCCAGGCATTTCAAAAGCACTGGTTCTGTGTTGCTATCTGCAAAGACGGCAGCGTGGTTATGAGAGATTCTGATTCGCCTGCTGAGTTTCTTGACGTACTCAGTAACTCGTTATTAGCGTGGGTCGATTATCGCACTGCCGACTTTAAACAGGATGTAAGGACAGGCGCCGAAAAACTGGGCTTCACTGACAAACTGGTAAATTCCCTTGCCGACAATCCGCGCCTGTTCTATGAAGACTACGATGAGGAGATGGGCATCAAACTACCATC
>JAPLHL010000259.1 GCA_026389655.1 Chloroflexota bacterium | reverse complement strand
TAGAGTTCTGATCTAATTGGGAAAAGATGTTGAAAAAAATACTTATCGCCAACCGTGGTGAGATATCCATCCGCATTGCCCGTGCTGCCGCCGATTTAGGCATAGGCAGCGCTGCAGTGTATCCTTCTGACGACTCGAAATCGCTGCATGTTTTAAGCGCTGATGAAGCACTAGTCCTGCCAGGCAAGGGCGCATCCGCCTATCTCGATATCGAACAGATCATCCTTTTAGCAAGGTCGTCCGGATGTGATGCTGTGCACCCGGGCTACGGATTCCTCAGCGAGAACCCGTCCTTTGCCCGCCGCTGCGCAGAGGAAGGTCTGATGTTCATTGGTCCGCGCCCAGATATCCTTGAGCTGTTCGGAAATAAAGCTGAGGCACGCGCGCTGGCCAAGCGCTGCGGCGTCCCGTTATTGCCCGGAACGCTAGGCGCCACCACATTGGAAGAAGCCAGGGACTTTTTCACATCTCGGGGAAAAGACTCGGCAATTATGATTAAGGCCATCTCGGGAGGAGGGGGACGGGGTATCAGACCGGTATATAAATTGGCAGAACTGGAGAAAGCATTCAAGCTTTGCCATGCTGAGGCCAAGGCATCCTTCGGGGCCGGCGATGTCTACGTGGAGCAGCTCATCCCAAAAGCCAGGCATATTGAGGTGCAGGTAATCGGGGACGGAAAAGATGTGGTCCACCTGGGCGAGCGCGAGTGCACGCTACAGCGCCACAACCAGAAGCTGATCGAGGTAACGCCCTGCCCTGTCCTGTCACCCAAGTTGCGTGACAAGATCACGTCCGCAGCGCTCAAGATGGCAAAAGAGTCCCATTACCTGAGCCTGGGCACATTTGAATTTTTGGTGGATAGCCCGGCCTCCGATGACGCGGTCTATGCCTTCATGGAGGTTAACCCCCGCCTGCAGGTCGAGCATACAGTGACCGAGGAAATTACAGGCGTCGACCTTGTCAGGTCGCAGATCGAGATAGCTGGCGGTAAATCGCTTTTAGATATCGGCCTGACCAAAAATGCAACACATCCCAAGCACTATGCAATACAGATGCGCATCAACATGGAGACCATAGACGAAAAGGGGAATGCCGTTCCCCGGGGCGGCACTATCAAGGTTTACGAGGTACCGTCGGGGCCGGGCATCAGGGTGGACGGGTACGGCTACAGCGGATACACGACCAGTCCTCTATATGATTCCCTGCTGGCCAAGCTGATAGTCAATTCACGCTCAGCAAGGTTTGAAGATGCCATAGAGCGTGCAAAACGCGCACTTAGTGAGTTTCGCATCTGCGGAATAGAGACTAACATCCCATTCCTGCTCACCCTGCTGAACAGGCCGGAGGTGCAGAGGGACGAAATCTATACCAGGTTCGTAGAGGATAACTCAGCTGCACTGTCTCACGCGGCACGTGATCAAAAAAAGCGATTTATTGATGCCGGTCTTGCGCCGGCGATAGACCAGACGGGTGAGAAAGCCATAGAGGCCCCCTCGGGTACTGTTGCGATTAACTCACCAATGCAGGGAGTTGTGGTTAGCATAGAGGCCGGGGAGGGAGATGAAGTTGCTGTCGGGCAGACTTTGATCATACTGGAAGCGATGAAAATGCAGCACGTTATCTCCTCCGATCGCAGCGGTTACCTGCGTAGCATCTGCGTCTCGCCCGGTGATGTCATCAAACCCGGAGATTTACTGGCCTTCATTGAGGAAGCAGAAATATCCTCGGTTGAGAAGGCTGCCCGTGATAAAATCGACCTGGATGCCATCCGTGCCGACCTGGCTGATGTAATAAAGCGTCACGCGTATACACTCGACGCAAACCGTCCCGAGGCTGTCGAACGCCGCCATAACAAGAACCAGCGCACGGCCCGGGAAAACATTGAGGACCTTTGCGATCCCGGCAGCTTTATAGAATACGGAGCCCTGGCAGTGGCTGCCCAGAGAGGTCGACGGTCTATTGATGATCTGATGCAAAAAACTCCGGCCGACGGCATCATCACGGGCATGGGTACGGTTAACGGTTCCTTGTTCCCGCCGGAGAAGTCCCGCTGCATGGTGATGGCCTATGATTACATGGTGCTGGCCGGCACACAGGGACATTTTACACATAAGAAAAAAGACCGCATCCTTTCTCTCGCAAATGAATGGAAAATGCCCACCGTACTCTTCGCTGAAGGAGGGGGAGGCAGGCCCGGTGATACGGATGCGCTGACGGTAGGCGGCCTTGATTTAACTACATTTAATCGCTTCGCAGCCTTGAGTGGCAAGGCCCCATTGGTAGGCATCGTCCAGGGTTATTGCTTTGCCGGAAATGCAGCACTACTGGGATGTTGCGACGTTATAATCGCTACCAGGAGTTCATCTATCGGCATGGGCGGTCCGTCTATGATCGAAGGTGGCGGTCTCGGTGTAGTCAAGCCTGAGGATATTGGACCTATAGATGTGCAAACAAGAAACGGTGTGGTGGATATCGCCGTTGAGGATGAGGCGGAAGCCGTCTCAATTGCCAAAAACTATCTCGCCTATTTCCAGGGCACATTGCCAAAATGGGAGTCAGCGGATCAGCGTATGTTGCGCTGGCTTATACCGGAGAACCGCCTGCGCGTTTATGATATCAGAGCTGTGATTGATACACTTGCAGACACCGGTTCCGTGCTTGAACTGAGGAAGCAGTTCGCCCCAGGCATGATCACAGCGCTTATCCGTATTGAGGGCATCCCCTTCGGGCTGATAGCCAATAATCCGGCGCACCTGGGTGGGGCGATCGAAGCCGAGGATGCAGACAAGGCAGCACACTTTATGCAGCTTTGCAGCATTCACCATCTACCGGTCGTATCCCTGTGCGACACCCCGGGATTCATGGTAGGACCTGAGGTTGAGAGACGCGCCCATGTTCGCCATGCCTGCCGCATGTTCCTTGCCGGATCCAAGCTTACCATGCCGCTGTTCACAATTGTTCTGCGCAAAGGTTATGGACTGGGGGCAATAGCAATGTCGGCGGGAAGTTACCACGATTCGTTCTTCACTGCCGCCTGGCCCACAGGCGAGTTTGGCGGCATGGGATTGGAGGGGGCGGTTAAGCATGCCACGAGAAAGGAGCTTGCGGCCATAAAGGACCCGGAAGAGCGCGAAAAGACTTACAAATTTTTCCTTGATTACGCCTACCTGATGGGGAAAGCGCTTAATACTGCCTCATACTTGGAGATTGATGCCGTTATCGACCCCGCTGATACTCGACGGTGGGTCTTGCGTGGATTAAAATCATCCTCCGCTGAGGTATTGAATATTGAAAAGCATACTTATTACCTGGATGCCTGGTAATATTTTCCATTTTATATATTAGGCAAGGGGTGACTCACTGTGCCTGATAGAAGCTATGAAGATGCTGACGCCGGTCGAATCCAATATCAACGGCAAGGCACTAAAAGTTACATAAACATAAATAATTTGAAAGGATAGGGATACTACTTTGACTGAGTTTAATAAATTCTTTGCACCGGATTCACTGGCTTTGATAGGCGCCTCGAATGACCCGCGCAAGTGGGGATATCGTATACTGGGCAATATACTCTTAGGCGGTTACCAGGGAAGGGTCTATCCCATCAATCCAACGAAAGAAGAGATCCTGGGCAAAAAAGTATATAAAAG
>JAPLHL010000109.1 GCA_026389655.1 Chloroflexota bacterium | reverse complement strand
TATTTTTCCGAGTTATTGAGTAGAGATAGAAAGAAAACAGATAGGCATTGGCCTTTGATTATATCCCTCCAGTCACGGGGTCCACAGGTAGTTCGTGCAGCTTCAAGCAGGGCGGGGGCGTTTATCTCTCCGGTTGAATCGGTAAGATTCAGCCCATTTGCTCCAGCCATGTCTTTTAGTTCTTTGTACTGGTAGTTAAGTCTCTCTTTTGGGAGCCTTTCAAATCCGGCGATATTTTGCAGACAGATATAGCCGGGGAGAGAATCCCGGACTTTATCAAAGGAACTTGAATTGGAATACGTCATGAGCATGGCAGCTGCAACATTGTTCAATATAAACGTATGCTCACCCAGCCCGGGCCGCTGAGCTTGATATACATACTCAATTATGTTGGAAAGCCGGTCACCGCTTAACACCATTGGCCTTTCTATTGAAGGCGATAGCTCAGTGCGAAGGCTTATCCATGTCATAATACCCAGGGATCCCTGTGCGCCAATTAGCACTCGCTGAAAATCAGTCTGCCCCGGACCCATAGGCATTTTCTGAGCGCCCTTTGACTTGCGCTGGTCTTCCAGCGATCCGGGACCGCCGGCGGATCCACTTCGGAAAAGCTCGCCTGTGCCATAAATAAACTCGGTACATGCCACAGGGTCCTGCATATCCCACTGCATCCTCGGCCATATATGCGGCTCGCGATCAATTGTAGAGGCAAGCACGCTTTTAGTATTGCGGGGCGCCAAAGGCGTGGGCAATGTCATGCCATGGTCTTTTAAGATAGCGTTCAGTTCCCCATAGGTGACACCGGGCTCGACAAAACACACCCTGTTACGGCGGTTAATCCATGGAATCTTTTTCCAGCCCGAGAAATCGACGATGGCATGGTCGGTTGCACACGCCGTTCCCCCTTTTCTATGGGGCCCGCCCGATGAAACGGGTACAAGTGCGAATTTCTCGTCCCTTGCATGGCGAATTAGATTCTGGAGTTCCGGGACGTCTTTCGGTTTGATGGAGCATCGCGATATACCATTATTTCGTACCAGGGGATTATTGATTTCATACTTTTTCAGTATCTCAGGTGAGGTTTCAGTATTGTACTTTTGACGCAACGCTTCCACAGTACTGTTGTTTATCATCTACTTTATCTCCTGCTAGTTAATATCCGCAGCCTGGAAAGCAAGGTCAATAATGTCAAGAACGTTTACAGCTTCACTTTTCATAGAAGCGTTTGCTTTTTCGAATTGGGCTTTACAATGAGAGCAGGATGTTATCATGAAATCAGCTCCCACATGACGAGCTTCCTTAATCCGTTCTTTGGCCGCCTTCAAGGACATATCTTCATAAGCCTGAGCATAACCGCCACCTGCTCCGCAACAATGTGAGTACTCTCTAATGCGGTACATCTCGTTGAATGTGAGACCTTTTATCGATTTTAAAATTGTCCGCGGCGGATCAAAGACACCCTTAGTACCATAGTTAATTTCTCTGGGTGGAACGGTATATTTCATCTGCCCGAATACGGTCTTCTCTTCACCCTTCCATTCAGCGAAAGGTTCCGACTGCCTGCCCAGATAACATGGATCATGATAAGTGACTTTTAAGTTTAACGGCTTTCTAAGCTTGAGCTTCTTACTTTTGATAAGACGTTCCAGCAATTCGGTTGCATGTAATACTTCGATACCGGTTTTAACTCCGTATTTGGGATACTTCGCTTTTATTGTGCCAAGGCATGCCCCGCAAACGGTGACGATGGTCTCGATACCTGCCTTTTTAAATAAGTCCGCATTCACTGAGGCCATGCCCTTGAAATCATCTTTGAAGCCCGCCCAGTGGGCGGGAAGTCCGCAGCACTTTTCGTCATCGCCGAGGATGCCAACGTCAACACCGGAGTATATAAGTAGTTTCGCCATTTGCCTGGCGGATAACATGGCTTTCTTGTCATAACGGGCCAAACAACCTGCATAAAGTAAAACTGAGGCTTTCTGCTCAGGAAGCTTTTTAAGATCCAGGCCATATGCCCAGTCACCGGCTTTGATATTGGTTAGCCCGGCCGGGTTCCCGGTATTTTTTATATTTTGTACTGTCTTCTTATACTCGTCAGGAGCAAGCCCTTCCCGAACGAGAGTCTCCCTGAGAGTCATGTTTATTTCGTTACGTTTCGATTCCATGATGAAATTGCAGGCCATATCACAGTAGCCGCACGTACGACATGAAAAGACTATATCTGCGAGGGCCTTATCTGCGGGAATACGCCCTTCAGAAAGAGCGAGTGCCATGTATCCGAGTCCGGAAGCGGAATAGCTGTGGAACATATAATGGCTGTTGATGGGGCAAATGTCTGCAAATTCCCTGGATTTAAATACGGGCAGCGGCACCATTTTGCAGAGAGAACATCGAAAACAAGTGGAGATGTCGCCTTCCAGTGCCTTGAGTTCCGGATAACTCATACTTACCTCCCCTAGCGCGGTTAAAATATGCCTTACTACAAATGAAACCTGTGTCAGGCAAGAATTCCCTTTAGTAGATAGGACAGACCTTTTTTAACCCTGCTCTCATAATCCTTGCCCTTATAGTTCTCAACCAGCAGGTAATTGACGATTGCGGTAACGCAATTTATTACAACGTCGTTGTCCACCTCTTTCCTCACTTTCCCGTCCCTCTTGGCCCTATTAATGTAGTTGTGTATCGATGTGCCGAGTTTTTGTCCGATAATACCGAACTTTTCTCTGATCATGGGATACTCACGAAATATCTGGGGCAGTATAAGGAGGTCATACGTGCTTATGGTGCGGGCCAGATGTTTTGATCCAAGATCACACGCCTTTTCAAAATCCGGCTCATTTTTGAAGATCTCCACTACCACCTCAACATTATTTTTCAACCTGCTTATCACCACCTCTTCTATCAGCTGTTCTTTGGAACTAATTATTTCGTAGAGAGTAT
>JAPLHL010000477.1 GCA_026389655.1 Chloroflexota bacterium | reverse complement strand
AAGCCTGGTAAGGCTGGGAAGACCGCCACTAAAGGGAAATAATAATGGCTAAAGTAAGTTCGAATGTAGCAAGAAAAAGGCGACACGTCCGTATCAGGGCAAGAGTGTCAGGTACATCCGCCAAACCGCGGCTGTGTGTATTTCGCAGTCTCAGCAACATATATGCGCAGATTATTGATGACATCAGCGGTGTGACACTGACATCAGCGGGCAGCAGCAGTGCTGAGATAAAAGAAAAGGCTGAAGGAAAAAACAAGAGCCAGATCGCCGAATTAGTCGGGTCCATTCTGGCAAAAAATGCACAGGATAAGGGCATTAGCGAGGTAGTATTTGACAGAGGCGGTTATAAGTACCACGGCAGGATTAAAGCGCTGGCAGAGTCGGCGCGCAAAGCCGGGTTAAAATTCTGAGGATTTTATATGAAAGCTGCAACAAGAATATATTCACCAACTCCAAGAATCGATACAAGTGATATGGAGTTTACGGAGAAGCTAGTATCACTGGACCGCGTTACCAAGGTAGTTAAAGGCGGTAAGAATATGCATTTCCGTGCATTGGTAGTAGTTGGAGACGGCAAAGGCCACGTTGGCGTCGGCCTTGGCAAGGCCAGAGAAGTTCCGGAGGCTATCCGGAAAGCGGGCGTTGCCGCTAAAAAGAGTGTTATTAGTGTGGTATTCAGGGGCAATACAATTCCGCATGAGAGTCTATCGAAGTTCGGTGCTGCCAGGGTACTGCTGAGGCCTGCATCCCCGGGCACGGGCGTAATCGCAGGCGGGGGGGTGCGTGCAGTAGTTGAAGCAGCGGGTGTCAAGGATATCTTGACCAAATCGCTCGGATGCTCCAACCCGGTCAATGTCACAAAGGCGACGATTGTTGCGCTGGCCAACCTTAGGAACCCTCAAGACACTATCAAGAGGAGAAAAGGTCTGGCAGGAACTGAGGAGAATTAGGCAAGTGGCTAAAATACGCATCAAGTGGGTAAAAAGCGGTATCGGATATCCGGGCGACCAGCGCCGGACGTTAAAAGCACTTGGATTTCACAAGCTCAATGAAGTGATCGAGAAAGAAGATACTCCTGTTATAAGGGGTATGATTTTTAAAATTAGTCATATGATATCTGTTGAAGAGAGCGAACATGGATCAAAGTAAATTAAAGCCCCCGATAGGAGCCAAGCATAAGAAAAAGCGCGTAGGCTGCGGTGATGGCAGCGGGCACGGAACTTTTTCCGGCGCCGGATGCAAAGGACAAAAGTCACGTGCGGGCAAGGACCTGCGACCAGGTTTTGAAGGCGGGCAATTGCCGATCATCAAGAGATTACCGTGGACACGGGGTTTTACCAATGTGGCCAAAGTCTATTACAGCCCGATTAATGTAAGCGATTTGAAGCTATTCGACGCGAACAGCGAAGTTGGCCCTGAATCACTGGTGGAAGCGGGCTTACTAAAATCGGCCAGTGAGCCGATCAAAATACTGGGTAACGGTGAGTTGGACCGTCCTCTGACAGTGAAAGCAAACAAATTTTCACAAAGTGCGAAAACGAAAATCGAAGCTGCCGGTGGTAAGGTAGAGGAGATCTAACATGCCACAGACACAGTCCAGGCCTCGCCTGATTCAGGCTATGATCGATGCGTTTTCATTGCCTGACCTGAGGCAAAAACTTATCTTCACCCTGGCAATGCTTGTTATTTTCCGGTTTGTTGCTCACATACCAATTCCGGGTGTAGATGTTGCAGCCCTTCAGAAGATTTTTGACAGAAGCCAGTTGCTGGGCATGCTGGATTTATTTAGCGGCGGCGCAATGCGGTATTTCAGCATTGCCGCCATGGGTGTATACCCTTATATTACTTCATCGATCATCATGCAATTGCTGGTCCCGGTAATACCTGCGTTACGCAAAATTTCAGAAGAAGGAGAGGCAGGCAGGAACAGGGTCAACCAGATAACGCACTGGCTTACGATCCCACTGGCAGGACTGCAGGGTTTTGCACAGTTGCAACTGCTACGTAGCCAGGGAGGTGTAATTGCAGCCGGGCCATTGGAAACTGCGGCAATCGTTATTTCACTGACGGCAGGCACTATGTTCCTGGTCTGGCTTGGCGAACTTATCACTGAGAGAGGGATTGGTAACGGTGTATCAATCATCATCTTCGGCGGCATTATCTCTCAATTGCCGGCCACAGTTGGCGGCGGTTTTATAGCGGGTCAGGTCAACTGGGGTGGTATAGCGGTCTTTGGAGTGCTGGCCCTTATAACAATAGTAATGATCGTTATATTCACAGAGGGGCACCGTCGCATACCGGTGCAGTACGCCAGGACTGCATTCAGAGGCGGCAAAATGTACCGTCAGGCCGGTTCCACTTATATCCCGTTGAGGGTCAATATGGCAGGCATGATACCCTTGATATTCGCCATGTCTTTGATGATCTTCCCGGGTACTATCGCAAGTTATTTAGCTGCTCCTTCAGGCCAGGAGCCTAACTTTGCTAATACGATCCAGGAGTGGTTTAATCCCAGCGCACCGCTGCCGGTCGGGTTGTTTTACTGGGGTTTTTATTTCTTATTGGTGGTTGCATTCACATTCTTTTATACCATGGTTATTTTTGAGCAGATGAACCTTGCACGTACTTTACAGAGACAGGGAGGGTTCGTGCCGGGTGTTAGACCAGGCAAGCCAACAACAGACTATTTAAACGGCGTTATCAACCGGCTTACCTGGGGAGGGGCTCTTTACCTGGCAATAGTGGCCATAATGCCGTTCTTTGCCAGCTCGGTAACGAACGTGGCGAATATGGCACTTTCCAGCACTGGTATTCTTATCGTCGTCGGTGTTGCCCTGGATACGATGAAACAGATCGAAGCACAGCTTACAATGCGGCGCTACGAGGGTTTCTTAAAGTAAGGAGGATATAGTAAATGTTCTTTATATTGCTTGGAGCACCCGGGGCGGGGAAAGGCACTCAGGCTGACATTATAGTCAAGGAGATGTCGTTACCTCACGTAGCTTCCGGTGATCTTTTCAGGCATGCCTTGAAGAACGGGACCGAGTTGGGTAAGCAGGCTGAATCCTACATGAAAGGCGGTAAGCTTGTTCCCGACGAGATCACTATAAAAATGATACTTGAGCGTATCGCTCAGCCTGATTGCAAGAATGGCTGTGTTTTCGATGGTTTCCCGAGGACAATTGAGCAGGCCAAAGCGTTGGATGCCGCCCTTGAAAAACAGGGTAAATCCATCGAGGAAGCTATTTATATAGAAGTCCCTTCGGAAGTATTACTGGATAGGTTGACCGGCCGCTGGGTTTGCCGCACCTGCCAATCACCTTACCATCAGAAGAACTCCCCTCCGCGTAAGGAGGGCGTTTGCGATAAGTGCTCTGGTGAGCTATACCAGAGGGCCGACGATACAGAAGTGACGATAAAGGAACGCCTGAAGGTATATTTTGCACAGACTATGCCCCTGCTGGATTACTATGAGAAAAAGGACAGGCTGTTCAAGGTGAACGGCAACCAGCACATCGACTCTGTCGGTAAAGACATAGTAAAGTTCCTTAAAGGATTGAAGCAGAAGAAATAAATGACTATCATCAAATCGGCCGAAGAGATCGCTGTTATGCGCGAGGCCGGAAGGATTGTAGCTGTAGTATTGCAAAAATTGAGTGAAGCGGTGAAACCCGGTATGAAAACCAGGCAACTGGATGAGCTTGCAGAAAAGGAAGTCGGCAAGTTTAATTCGGCTCGTCCTTCATTCAAGGGTTATCACAACTTTCCGGCGAGTATCTGTGTTTCGGTCAATGATGAAGTCGTTCATGGTATCCCAGGCAGCAAGGTTTTAAAAGAAGGCGATATAGTCTCATTGGATTTCGGTGTAATTTATAAGGGCTTCCAGGGAGATGCTGCTATTACAGTGGGCGTTGGAAAGATCAGTGAAGAAGCACGCAAGCTGATGCAAGTTACGGAAGCATCCCTGATACAAGGCATAGATGCTGCCCATGATGGAGGCAACCTTGGTGATATAGGTGAGGCTATTCAAAGTTATGTTGAGGCACATGGTTACAGCGTAGTAAGGGAATACTCCGGCCATGGCATCGGAAGGGACATGCATGAGGAGCCGCTCATCCCGAATTTTGGTAAGAAAGGCGAAGGCATCAAATTAAGGGAGGGGATGACACTGGCGTTGGAGCCTATGGTCAACAAAGGCGGCTGGAAAACGAGGCTTAGCGCCAACGGATGGACCGTACATACAGCGGATAAAAGCCTGTCCGCACACTTCGAACATACGATTGCAATCAGGAAAAATGAAGCTGAAATCCTGACGTTACTGTAGAATTAGTTTATGGATAAAAAAGAAGCTATCGAGGTCGAAGGGACGGTAATTGAGTCATTGCCGAATGCTACGTTTAGAGTGGAGTTGGCCAATGGGCACAAGGTGCTGGCACATATATCCGGCAAGATGCGGAGACATTATATAAGGATACTACCGGCAGACAAGGTTCTCGTTGAGCTTTCGCCGTACGATTTGACCAGAGGCAGGATTACCTACCGGTTCAAGTAAAAACCGGTAGCTTATTTTGACATAAAGTGAATAAAAGGTTATATTAACTAGCGGTTTTTTTGGAAATGAGGATATATCAGAAATGAAGGTCAGAGCATCGGTAAAAAAGCGTTGTGAGAAATGCAAAATAATAAGGCGCCGCGGCGTTGTAAGGGTAATTTGCAGCAACCCAAAACATAAGCAGCGTCAGGGATAGTCACAGGAGTATATAAAAGATGGCTCGTATTTCAGGCGTAGATATACCAAGGGAAAAGCAGGTGCTTTATTCCCTTCAATATATTCATGGCATTGGGCCCAGCGGAAGCAAGAAAATACTTGCTGATGTGAAGGTAGATCCGACCAAGAAGGTCAAGGATCTCACTGACGAAGAGGTAAGCCGCATTCGTGAGAAGATAGATAAGGAATTTACAGTTGAAGGTGAACTTCGTAGAGAAGTCACGATGAATATCAAGCGGCTTATCGAGATAGGAAGCCGCCGCGGTACAAGGCACAAAAGAAATCTGCCTGCAAGAGGGCAGAGGACCCGTACTAATGCCCGTACAAAGCGTGGAGCCAAGAGGACGGTAGCCGGCAGGGGCCAGAAGCGCGGTGCTACCAAGAAATAAAGGAGTAACCAGGTAATATGCCGCAGAAAAAAAAGGTAAGAACGAAAAAGCGCGAAAAAAAGTTAATACATGAAGGTAAAGCCTTCATCACATCAACTTTTAATAATACTATCATTTCGTTAACTGATGGTAAGGGAAATGTTATCTCGTGGGGTAGTTCGGGCACAGCAGGGTATAAGGGATCCCGCAAAGGCACGCCCTATGCGGCGCAGATGGCTGCCCAAGCTGCCGCAGCCAAGGCTAAAGAGCATGGATTACGACAGGTAGAAGTGTTTGTACGTGGGCCGGGAAGCGGTCGCGAGGCTGCCATCAGGGCAATACAGGCATCCGGTATTTCCGTAACAGGGATCCGTGATGTGACTCCGGTGCCGCATAACGGATGCCGGGCGAGAAAGAGAAGGCGAGTATAGAAATGGCTAGATATATTGAAGCGTATTGTCGTTTGTGCCGTCGCACAGGTACCAAGCTCATGTTGAAGGGAGAGAGGTGCTTTACGGAAAAATGCGCACTCGAGCGCAGGAATACCCCTCCGGGGCCCCATGCAACCGGAAAGGGAAAGCGCCGCGCAAAGGTGTCCGAACTTGGTTTGCAGCTCATGGAGAAACAGAAGGCCAAATATACTTATGGTATGCTTG
>JAPLHL010000096.1 GCA_026389655.1 Chloroflexota bacterium | reverse complement strand
AGCTTAAAACTATAAGACCAGATATTTCAGAAAGTGAGTTTTTGCCATTTTGCCAAAAATATCAGAGGATAGTACGCGAGCTCCACTGCAAAATAGTCAAATTTATGCCACGCGTTAGTGAGCGTGAGTTTCCTCCCGAAATTGTTAGGCCAATTGAACTATTTATACGTGAGATTGAGTCAAACTTTGCACTTATACTGGACCCCTGCGATGGAAAGACTTTTGAGATCCAAGCATGGCCAAATATTTATGCTGAGTACTTGGATCAGCTTGAGCCATATGTTCCACAAAAATATCACAGTAAGAGAGATAGCTATCCGAAATTGTTTATATTCCTATCCTTTCCAAAATATGTCGCAAGAAGTCCATTGCTACACTCAATTACCATGTCTCATGAAATACTTCATTTGAAAGATGCAATTAGCGGCATGGCCGTTTCACTCTGCAATCAAATTACAATTCCTAAACAGGATTTCGATAAATTAGTTGATGAGATTCTGACCTCTAAAATACCTGTACCTGGCAATGAGCATATGTTGATGCCAAGAACTTATGCTGATTTTTATTCCCGAGACGTAATGGAATTAGCGGTCATGCAGCAATGCACTGACGTCATCTCCCATTGGCTAAAAGAACTTGTGGCCGATTTATTGGCTGTACGATTATTTGGTCCGGTTTATCTTTTTGCTTTTGCGGATCATTCACTTGCTCTCGGCGTTATGGATGTGGATTCCGATAAGCATCCCAATTCGCGGATGCGCTTAAGTTTAATGTTAGATGAGCTGCGAAATCTGGGTTATTTTCACACTAGCAAGACCGACGAAAAAATGCTCTCTCGCTTGAAGACATGGCATAGATTTGCCAAAGCACGCAGAACGCTTCAACAAGAATCTCATCATGTCGTTATACATTCATCGATAAATAGCAGCCTATCTACAGTCGTAGCGAGAATACGTTCTGAGACCACTGGTAAGGAATACGACTATCGCAAATTTAGCAAAGAAGTTGTACAACTCATTGAGCTATTGAAGAACGGTATCCCGCCATGTGAGTTGGTTAATTCAAGTAGTTGGCAAAGCACTCCGGCAAGTCTTCCCGGAATATTGAATGCTGGCACCATAGTACAAGCCGATTACTTGGGAGCAATTGCAGATCTACTACACGTATCTGGGGAATCGGGCGAATTTGAATGTAAACGAAAACTGGATGAATTATTATTAAAGGCAATCGAGGCAATTGAGGTATGGCGTATATGGCCTGCCAAAGAAGGATGAATATGAGTATTTGGGAGCTAACCTTGAATTAGAATGAAGGAAGAAAACGAGATATCCGAGCGAAAATATATGGGTGGCAGTCCGTCTCAAGAAGAGCTGCGAAGTCGAATATTCGCTGCAGATATTAGGAAAAGATTAGTTATCACGCCTTTAATTGATATACATTCACGTCTTCAAAAGAATACCATTACTTTGAGTATAGGTACCAAATTTATTATTATGCGCACAACAAGATATGCAGTGATTGATCCCCTTAATGTAGATTGCGATGCCGTAGAAGATATTCTTGAGAAGGTCGAGTTGGAATTCAACGAGGATATAGTATTGCGACCAGGCCAAATGATTCTTGCAGGATCATTTGAATACATATCTCTACCAGATGATATTTGTGCGCAGGTGGGATCGCGGTCTACATACGGTAGACTAGCGTTAGTACCCGCAACTGCGACCTTTGTGCATTCGGGATTTAAAGGTTGCCTTACTCTTGAATTAGTCAATGTAGGTACTGACCCTATTGTAATCTGTCCCAAAATGGAAGTTGCACAATTAGTACTGCAATATTGCAATCCTGATTCATGTTCTCTCGATACGCGATACAAGCTGCCGGTGGGACCAGAATTCCCTAAAGTCTGGGCTGATAAAAACTTGAAAAAACTTAAGAAGTTTAGAACTTCTATTGCCTTTAAAATTCACACGTAAATATTTAACAGTTTGACGCAAGAGAAGTCATTTTAATTTAGGTAAGTATCCCCTCTCGCCACGTATCACTCCAAAGGGTATTGCATACGATGGTAGAATTATAGCATGGGGTTGGATTGGAAATTTATTCAAGCTTTCCTTGCTGGCATATTCTATACGTCTAACAATAGTCTCCAGTCAATACTCACTTATGTCGGGGTTTTGTCTTTCATTATCTCGTTGTTCCCAAAACTGGAGTGGACAATGAAAGATATAGATTTAATGGGCAAGCTAAGAGAAAACCGTTTGATTATCCTGATGGCTTTTATTCTACTGAGTGTAATAATTACATCATATTCGTTATACGAGAACAAGTATCCCCCTATTACTACTGCTGATATATCAGCCTCAACTTATACAGGACAGAATATTAGGATAAGTGATCTAACAAAAGAAGGGGATTCTATAAATACAAAGGTTTTTGTAAATTGTGACATATATGGGCCAGCATTAGTGCATTTCAATAATTGCACCTTAAATATGCTTAATGTGGATGAAGATTGGTCTTCAATTTTGGTTGTAACCCCTAATTCCAGAGCGACTGGTACTATCTATATGAATGACTGTGTACTCACAAATTGCAGATTCCATCGTATAGGGCTTATAGGCGACCAGCAATTCATCGACAACCTTAAAAAGTCCACGATAAGTAAATGAGTGATATTGTATGCGAGAAAGGAAAGTGACAAAGCGTGATACTGCAAAAGAACACGATGCCACAGAAAAACCAGGAATGCCGATGTTAGAAGCTATTGAGTGGCAAGAACGTTACAAAACGGTGGCACTATTTCCATATTCATGGTTAGGCAGGGCACAAGAATTACTATATTGTGCCAATATTGTTCTTGAAAAGCCTGGTAGTGGCCCACTCAAAGGACTTTATCAGAATATTGGCGTGTATATGATGCTTACCGGATATGCGTTTGAGAACCTGCTTAAAGGTTTGATATTGGCAAAAGAAGGTGAAAAGGTATTGTCTCCAAAGAGTTGGCTCTTCACACATGATCTTTGCGAATTAGCAAACAAAGCTGATCTCAAGTGCACTGAAGCCGACTCCAATCTTCTTGGGCGGTTAGAGCTTTTTGCCGTACAGGGACGTTATCCTATTCCGAGAGATTGGAAACCATATAAGACGCAACTTGATGGGACATCAAAGAAACGCGGAGAATGGTCGTCTCATGATCTAAACCATATAGTCTCCTTTGTTCATAGAATTGAAGGGGAGTTCAAATTATTGGGCGTGGAATGTGATGCCTATGATCGAAGTTACTACTATACATCCTCTGACAGGACAATTTATGTAAAAAGAAGAACCAATCCAGTGACATACACTACAGGATAGAGAAATGCCAAAACGAGAAATCATTAAACGTGAAATTACACGAGAGCAATTCCGCGCCTTAGTCAAGAAGGCGGCTCAACCGATTGAGCCTAACGAATCTGATTAATAACCACGTGGTGTCAAGGGATACTTACCTTAATTTAATATGCTCATATGTGATTTGAGTACCCCGTCTGATCCAGCATTCGCGATTTCTGCAACCCTATATGGTACTGAATTTATAGTCTCTCGACTGCACGATCTGCATTTATCAGTTTAGTTTGAGATTTGGGATTCTTATTTTGTCTCGGCGAGACGATTCTTAAGGAAGTTGATCACAGGCACGGGCGTCGGGTCAACGCCGTATAGCATCGCCAGGTAATAGCTGACCCAGTCCCCAAGCAGGACCAGGCTCATTAAATATGACAGTGGATTGCTCCCTTCACTGTCAACGTATTCAAATGGTATGCTGTTTTCTTTGAGCACTTCACCTGTGACCGTGTAGCGTATTTGTGTACGAGGATGCAATTCAGGACAGCGCAACATGGTAACGAACATATTTTGCGCCGCGCCTGCCGGAAAATGATATCCGACGATTGCATTATGGTTGAGTTCAGGGAAAGTTTCAAAGAAGGCCCAGGCTTTGCTGTTCTCGTTGATCTGGGTTTTCCAGCGACGGGCAACGTCCGTCAATATGCCTGCACCGTAAATTATGGCCACCTTGCCGTTAAGCTTCAGGGCAAGCGCCTTTGCCTTGTTTGTACTCACAGGGACATCTTCCTGCCACCGTTTGCCTAGCGTTTCCAACAGGATGACCATGCTTTCTACATCCCCCGATTTGCCCTCTATAAAGCCCAGGCGCTGCATTATAGTGAGCAGGGGGAGTAGACTATACCCGATTGCTGCGCGGGGTTGAGAGGCGTGGTCTATCATGAAAACGGGTATACCTTTAGCGGCGGCAATGGAAGTAATTTTACCTCCGGTGGATATGACGAGCTTCTTGCATGGCTTTTCCAGCGCCTGCGCGAAAGAAGAGAGCGTCTCCTCGGTATTTCCAGAATAGCTGGCAGCAATCACCAGCGTTTTGCTGTCCACCCATGCGGGCAGGTCATATTCACGGTTTACAATTACCAATGGCCGACTGAGAGTACTGGTTAAGGCCCTCAGTAAATCACCCCCGATGGCCGAGCCGCCCATACCCAGGATGACCACCTTGTCTACATCAGAATAGTCGGAAGGGAGATTAAAAGTTAAAGCCTTTTCCCAGGCGCTTTTACATTGACCGGGCAGCCCGTGAATTTGTACCCGCATGCCCGATTTGTCGGTGGAAATATAGAGTTCCCGGTCATCCAGGTTTATCATAGATCAACCTGCCACCAATTCCTGCCCGTACTGAATAAATTTCTGGACCTCCTCATCACTGGAACTTTCGGCGTAGATACGGACCAGCGGCTCGGTGCCTGAAAAACGTATGAGAAGCCAACTGCCATCCGATAATTTATAGCGGAAGCCGTCCCTGGTATCCAGTTTGACCACTTTAAGCTGACCGATTTTATCTATTTTGGCCTGCATTAGTTTAGCGATCATTTGCTGCTTCACCGTGTCAGTAATATGAACATCCAGTCTGTCATAGAAATGGGGTCCAACCTTTTTAAACAAATCAGCCAGCAACTGTGACGGTGATTTACCTGTCTTCATCACATAATCCAGTAAGTAGAGGCCGGCCAGCATGCCGTCTCTTTCAGGTATATGTCCCCGGAACCCGTATCCGCCGCTCTCTTCGCCGCCAAGGAGGGCATTTTCCTTCATCATAACCGGAGCTACATATTTAAAGCCAACAGGTGTCTCGAAAACAGGCACATTGTAAAGCTCGCCGATTTTGTACAACATATCCGTGGATGTAAGCGTCTTGACCAGTGCGCCGCGTTCTTTGCGCACATCAAGGAAATACATGGCCAGAAGCGAAAATACTTCCTGGGTATTCATATACCTGCCGTTTTCATCGATCACACCTATCCGGTCGGCATCGCCGTCCGTAGCGAAACCTATCGCAGCGTCGTCCCGTATAACATTCCGGGCTAACTTACTGAGGTTGATGCCGATGGGCTCGGGCCGCGTCCCGGGGAAGAGCGGGTTTCTAACCCTGTTAATCTCGTGGATCTCTATCTGGCCGCCATCGAGCAAGTTCTTAAAATAGCCTATGCCGGCGCCGAACATGGGGTCTACCACGATCTTTAGCGGGTGTTTTTTAATAGCTTCAATATCCACAAGCTTGCCAAGGTGCTTTGCGTAAGCGTGGAAAGGATCATGAAAAGTCAGGAGTTTCTTCCTGACAGCCTCTTTTACTTCAATGCCAGTTGCTCCGCCCCTGGCAACAACATCGTTCGCATTTTTCTCGATTACAGCTATTACTTCGGATGGAGCGCTGGAACCGCTGTTGACCTTATATTTGAAACCATTGTAATTACCGGGATTATGGCTGGCTGTGATCATTATAGCGCCGTCTGCTTTGAGAGCAGTGACTGTGTAGCTGGTAACCGGCGTGGGCACAGCTTTCGAAGAGAGAAAAACCTTTATCCCGTTCGCAGCCAGTACCTCAGCAGAGGCAGCAGCGAAATCTTCGGAGGCAAAACGCGTGTCATAGCCAATGACTATGCCTCCCTTCCCCTGCCCTGCGGTCTTTAGATAATCCGCCACCCCCTGCGCGCATGCACGTACATTATCAAAAGTGAAATCGCCGGCTATGATTGCTCGCCAGCCGTCAGTACCAAATTTAATTTTGCCAGACATCCCTAAATCCCAGCTTCTGCCCTCAATATTTTGGCTTTATCAATTTTTTCCCACGGGAATTTAATATCGGTACGTCCAAAATGGCCGTATGATGCAGTAGCACGGAAAATCGGCCTACGCAGGTCGAAGTATCTTATAATAGCTTCCGGCCTCATGTCAAAATGCTTGTGGATCAACTTCAGAATGGCCGCATCGGAAATTTTACTCGTGCCGAAGGTTTCAATGGAAACAGACAACGGGTGAGCAACGCCGATAGAGTAAGCTACCTGGAGTTCCAGCCTGTCTGCAAGACCTGCAGGTGTCCGATACGGGGCCGCCTACAACAAAGCGGCCTGCGCTGTTCACAAAGATTTTAGTGTCCTTATCTATCAGGGCTGCCGGGATGACCGGCTTAATGACTTTCTTGATGATCTCGTTCCTTATAGTTTCGTTGTCCGGTTCAGGATCATGATGGGCGCCGATAACGATAGCTTCTATACGCTTGGGTTTGCCATAGCTGTATTCCACTGTTACCTGCGATTTACCATCAGGACGTAGAAACGGAACGATCCCCTTCTTACGTGTTTCTGCCAGGCGGAACGTCAGCTTGTGCGCCAGTGAGATGGGAAGCGGCATCAGTTCAGCGGTCTCGTTGCAGGCATAGCCGAACATGAGGCCCTGGTCGCCGGCGCCTGTAAGGTCAAGTTCGTCCACCTTCTTGCCCTTGGCCCTTACTTCAAGCGCCTTACTTACGCCCGCGTTGATATCAGGCGATTGCTTCTTGATCGATACTATCGTAGCCAGGCTCTGATAATCGAACTGGTATTCCGGTTTCGTATATCCGACTTCCTTGACTATATTTCTAACGATATCGGGTATCTCAACGTATGTCTTAGTGGTGACCTCACCCAGCACGATTACCATCCCAATGGTGACGGCCACTTCACAGGCGACCCTGGATTTAGGGTCATCCTTGAGCATGGCATCCAGGATGCCGTCGGAAATCTGATCGCATAATTTGTCGGGGTGGCCTTCCGTAACTGACTCAGACGTAAAAAAGTATTTGGGTGAATGCGTAAAAGTGTCTTTCATTGTTGCTCCTAGATTTAAGTACCTTCTTCCCAACTGTTTAAATATTTTTGCTGTTCCTGTGTCAACTTATCTATGGATATATTCATAGACTTGAGTTTAAGGCGGCCTACCTCGGCGTCTATTTCTGCGGGAACCGGGTAGATTGCCGGTTTAAGCTCTCCCTTGTTTTTCACCAGGTACTCAAGGGCTAACGCCTGATTGGCAAAACTCATATCCATTACGCTAGCCGGGTGGCCTTCAGCTGCGGCCAGGTTTATCAGCCTGCCTTCTCCAAGCAAAAAGATGTGCCTCCGGTCGGCAAGCATGTATTCGTCCACAAAAGGCCTGATGCGGCGCTTGGTCTTTGCCATACTCTCAAGCGCGGAGATGTTGATTTCAACATTAAAATGGCCACTGTTGGCCAGGATAGCCCCATCTTTCATCCGTGCAATGTGCGCTTTGTCTATAACATGGGCATTCCCGGTGACCGTTATAAAAACATCGCCCGTTTTAGCAGCGCTTAACAGAGGCATGACCTGGAAGCCGTCCATTGCAGCTTCAAGGGCGCTTATCGGGTCTACCTCACATACAATTACCTTGGCGCCCATGCCCTTGGCGCGCATGGCAACACCACGCCCGCAGTATCCGTAGCCGCATATAACCACGTTCATCCCGGCCCAGAGAATATTCGTAGCCCTCGTAATGCCGTCCAGCGTACTCTGTCCCGTGCCGTACCGGTTATCAAAGAAGTGCTTGGTCTTGGCGTCGTTAACCGCAACCAGAGGATACTTAAGCTTTTTAGCCCTGGCCATATTCTTCAACCTGATTACACCGGTAGTTGTCTCCTCCGTGCCGCCAATTACATTGGGCAGCAGTGCCGTCTTCTCCCGGTGTATGGTACTTACCAGGTCTGCCCCATCATCAATGGTCAACTGCGGTTTATGTTCAAGCGCAGCCATTATGTGTTTGTAGTAGGTCTTATTATTCTCTCCCTTGATGGAGAATGTGGGGAAACCGGATTCAACCAGGGCAGCGGCTACATCATCCTGGGTGCTCAAAGGATTAGAGGCGC
>JAPLHL010000314.1 GCA_026389655.1 Chloroflexota bacterium | reverse complement strand
AATTGTATTTTATAGTGAACAGTTTTCCCGTTCTCCTGTATCAGGTTTGAGGTTGAATCTGTCGGCGCTGGTGTCTTTTTTACTTCCGGTGCTGTTGTTCCACAGGCTAACGATGCAGGAAATATTAATACAATTAATCCCACTACTATCAGCCATTTCATCCTGTTTTTCATCATATTTTCTTATCTAAATCAATAGTAATGATTATAACAAAAGTGCCTGAAAGATTGCATGGACTGTATCTTGTAACACGATAGTGATACCCTATTTGACGGGCTGTAGCGCATGATGGAAGACACGTGGTTAGATTTGGAAATCGATGGTTTGTAATGGTGGGCGATACTGGATTTGAACCAGTGACCCCCTGCGTGTAAAACCCACACATCCGTTACGGATACTACGCCCTGAACGTAGCGCGTCTGCCATTCCGCCACTTCGGCCCTGGGCAGCACAGGATTTGAACCTGTGACCCCTTGCGTGTGAAGCAAGTGCTCTAACCGCTGAGCTAGCCGCCCGCTAACGCTATATTTTATTCTTTACACTGCCTTAAAAGCAAGAGAATGCACGGCCCTTAATTTAACAACTCAGACCGCCTTCATGCCTGATACACGGGCTTTTTTGGACTTTACACTTCATATGTGCCTATAATCAATAAAACTTATGTTGTGTTTTAAAGGCAGCGCAAGGCTTGCAGTATGTCATGGCCTGCTTGTTCTTATGGCCGTTACGGCGGTGGCCTGCAGTGGACCCGCACAACTGGCGGTACCTACCAGGAATCCTGCAGCGGCTACTCAGCAGGCGGTCCCACCTGCTACATCCCCGGTCAGTCCGCCGTCCACAGCACAGCCGCTTCAAGCATCGGCCGTCGCTGCTTCAGAAAACGCTACTGATAACACCACACCTGCCGTCCGCATACTGCAGATCCATTTCAGGGGCTCCCTTGAAGCGCTGGGATGCTGCAACAACCAGTTATACGAAAGAGATGAGTTCGTCGCTATCCAGAACGCCGGCAATACGCCTCAAGACATCTCCGGCTGGAAACTGGTAAACGCTACCAGGGGTTACCCGGTTTTCACTTTTCCTGCACACTTCCCCTGCATCGCATTTACACCTTCCAGCGAAAGCAAGTATGTGGCCAGCGTTGAAAACTATGTAGCCAGTTCACCGCAGTCAGTCGACCAGGTTTTTACCCCTTCACCAGGTACACAGCAGACAACCACTACTCCTATAGACTGGTCAGTCTGTAACCCAATCGACCCCCTGGATGAGACCCCAATGAGACCAGCTAAAGGGCAACAGCAGGGGACGATGGCTCCCTGTTTATTATACCCCGGTCAAATTGTATTGGTCTTCACAGACGAGATCCATTGCCAGTACGGCGGCCTGACCTTCCGCTATGGACTGGGAAACCTCTGGAACAATGAAAGCCCTGATACCGCAGTGCTATATAATTCAAACGGAGAAGAGGTTTCGCGCAGAAGTTATACGCTTGGGAAATAATTAAGATGAAATTAATGCTATTCAGATATATTGATTTATTTAATAGTGCTGTATATAATCAAGAAAACCTATTAAACGAAAATATACGGAAATGCGTTACTTATATAGTTAGTTTGCGGGACGTAATGGAGAAATAATATGAATCAATGGATCAGATGTCCCAGGTGCGGCGCTAACAACGCCCCCGGTCAACGGTTCTGTAATGCGTGCGGCACTCCGCTCGCTTCAGCATGCCCCAATTGTGCCACCCCGTTAAATCCGGGGGCCACTTATTGTCCCAGGTGCGGCATGCCTGCTGCGGGCGCCCCTCCACAGGCACCCGGTTATCCTCCACAGCCAGGCTATTATCCTCCGCAACAGCCGGGTTATTATCCTCCTCAGCAGCCTGGTTACCCTCCGCAGCAACCGGGTTATCCTCCTGGCTATCCACCACAGCAGCCAGGTTATCCTCCGCAGCCGGGGTACTACCCACCCCAGGCTCCAGGCTATCCGCCTCAGCAACCGGGGTATCCACCTGCACCAGGTTACCCGCCACAACAACCGGGGTATCCTCCTCAAACAGGTTATCCTCCTCCACAACAACGTGGCGCCTATCCGGGTGCGGTTCCCCCACGCCAGGCAAGCAGCGGCGGAGGTAAGGGTATGCTCATATTCCTGCTCGTTCTTTTAATCGGCGGGCTCGGGGGCTTTGGATACTGGGCTTATTCGCAGGGATATCTGAAATCTATTCCTTTCTTAAAATTGGGCAGCGATAACGCCACTCAAAAAAGCGGCGGAGCCACACTGACAACACCCCCCAAGATAAGCGGCGTCCAGGTCAGTGCCAAGGCCATTAAGGAAGTAGGCATAATTTGGACCACCGACCAACCTTCCAGTTCCCAGGTAGAATGGGGACCAACAACCAGCTACGGCAGTAAGACAGACATAGCAGATGATCCGTCTACCGGTACCTCGATGGGACTGGTCACACATGGAGTTACGGTCAAAGGCCTCACTGGCAAGACGGCCTACCATTACAGGGTCATTTCCAAGAATAAAGATGGTTTGTCCTCTACATCTGAAGATTATAGTTTCGAGACACCTGAAGAATGACCTGTTCATCTTTAGTTTTAAGCTATACTTAAAGTATGTATCAGGCAACAGCACCTTGTCCCAAATGCGGCACCCAGAACCTTCACGGCACCTGGATTTGCACTCACTGCGGCAATACCCTATTGATATACTGCCCTCACTGCCGTGCAGGCAATGTCTCCGGCAGTAAATTCTGCCAGTCGTGCGGTTTACCTCTTTCAGGACAGGCACAACCAGTCGCTCAACCGGCCCAACCTTATCCTCAAAATCAGCCCCCCGGTTATCAGCAGCCTGCTTATGGCCCGTACGATTATCAGCAATACCCCGGTGGATATCCGCCTCCCCCTTTTCAACCAGCCCCTCAAGGCGGAGGCGATATCATCAGTCAGGCGCAGGCCTATTTCGACTCTTTCATCGGTAAATTAAAAGAGATCGTCAGTACTACCAACCCGATCCTTCTTTCTGCAATGGTAGTGCTTGTCGTCGGGATGACGGTCTTTCTTGTGCTGGCCTTCCAGCTGGGCTGGATAAAGACCGCCACTGAAACCAAGACAATAACCACCAAGAACACTACCCCACCTGTAATATCCCTCGCCCAGGTCAAGCCCGGCGACAACAAAGGAGCGATCATATACTGGGTCACAGACAAACCGTCCAGTTCGCAGGTGCAATATGGAATATGGCCTAATTTTACGACAATGACAGCGATACAAACTGATCCTACTACCGGCGCCAATGCGGGCGTTCTCATCCATGAAGTCGGTCTAACTAGCCTGACAGCCAGGAGTACCTACATCTATCGTTGTATTTCTATCGATAAGGACGGCAATAAAGCCATTTCACCTGATCTGCAATTTCAGACAGCACAGTGATTGTCTGAAATTGCCCGCATAGCAAAACAGGCCTAAAATATACTGGCATTCAGGTTAAATATGCAGAAGAACTTTCTTTGTCCGGGTTGCTGGAAAGAAAACACATCTGAGAGCATTAAGTGCCGCTTTTGTGGCGGACAGCTTGGCGTGCTCGGAGCATTGCAATCAAAGTGTGCCAGTTGCCAGTGGCAGCGTGTTACCTATGATAGGTTCTGCGGTAATTGCGGCAAGCCGCTGCAGCCTATCTGTCCTAACTGCGGAAACAATATATCCAAAGACTCACGCTACTGCCCCAAATGCAGCTTCTTCTGCGGCGTCGGAAGGGAAGGCCTGAAATAGAATAAACATACGCCGGCGGTCCGGCGGGGATTAAACATATGGCTGATATTCTTGATGAAGCGCAATCATTAGTACAATGTAAGACCTGTCCATGGTATAAGAACTGTGTGCTGCCGGTGAGAGTAACGGAACTCGACCTGCGCAAACAGCTTGGACCGAATGCTGCCACATCCGGCCTGCCGGGTATCGAAGATATGGGCATAAACCAGTTACTGTCAGGGCTTGCATCCGCCGCCGAGAATTCTATGCTCGAAGGATGCCCTGTTTTCATAGACAGGCTTCGGACCAATCCCAACCTGGCAATTCGCTTGAAGAAAATGATGCAGGAATGGTCCGAAGGTGAAGAAAATTCTAAACCCTGACTCCCGAATATTTAACAAATACAAACCCAAGCCTATTTGAGCATTTAACATCTGAGTTTGGTTAGGTTTTAGAGCTTGGTGTTTAGTATTTGGCAGGCGAGCATGCGAGAGATGAGGGTGAAGAGATGTCTAAACAAATAAAGATCATTTCCTGGAATGTGGTCAGCATGCGAAATATGCTGGACAAGGCTAATCTGGCTCCAGCTGGCCAGCCTCCTTTAAGCTTTATGCAATGGCTGGAGAAAGAATCCCCTGATATAACCTGCTTCCAGGAAGTGAAGTTACAACCCGGCCAGGTGCCTGCGGCGCTGCAATCCCCTTTAGGCTACCATACGGCCTGGAACTTTGCGGATAAGAAAGGATATAGCGGAGTAGCTACTTTCAGCCGGGAAGAGCCTCTTCAAATCCGGAAGGGGTTAGACATCCCCAGGTTTGATGTTGAGGGAAGAGTTTTAATGACAGCATACCCGGGCTTTAAATTATTCAACGTTTATTTCCCCAAAGCATACGGGCCAAAGGAGGTCGACGACCTGCGCAAAGCGGGCAACCCGAATACAGACAAAATCGCCGGCCGCATGCCCTACAAGCTGTCTTTTTATGAGACATTCCTGGAGTACTTGGATTCACTTAAGGTTAAAGGTGACAAACTGGTTATCTGCGGTGACTTTAATGT
>JAPLHL010000328.1 GCA_026389655.1 Chloroflexota bacterium | reverse complement strand
GATGGAAAATACATCTAAACCAATGCAGGGAAGAAGGGATAAGCTTGAGGTTATTATCTATACCCAGACCCATAAAATAGTTGGAACTGTTCACACTATGCCTGCCAGCAGGCTGGTAGATTTTATGAACTCCAAAGTGGTGGAGCTCTTTATTGTCGTGACCGGTGCTAGCGTCTATACACTGCCCGAAGAGAAGCTGCTTCAAACTGCTGACTTCTTGGCCCTTAACAAGAAAGGCATTATGATGGTCTTACCAAAACCACCGGGTACTCCAATCATAGCAGACGTACAAAGTAAGGACACAGCACATTAATTCGCTTCGCTCGTAAGGACATAGGATGGTGGGATTGCCACGCCCTTCGGGCTTGCTATGATAAAAGTGAGAGGGCTCGCAAACAGGATTTGAGTTTCACTCGCACTGGATAACTGTGTTGGATATTGCTACTTTAATGTATAATAGGAATAAATATTCGAAGAATTAAAATAGTGGCATCTACTTCAGAAACAGCAAAGAACGTTAAGAGCAGCATTTTACAGCGCCTGCCGCGTCTGAGCACGCCTGTCTGGATTCTCATTATCCTCTGCCTTTTCCTGATTTTCATGGTTCCCCAGGTTTTGGGCTACATGGAAACGGCTTCCCGGCAGCAAGCACTGAAACTGCAGATCAGCCAGCTACAATCGCAGTATGATGCTCTGAAGGCGAAAATGGCCTCCCAGTCATCGCTGGCGGCCAAGAAGGCTGAGGCCAAGGCGTACAGCCTCCCAAGCCGTGCCGGTAACCCCGAGATTTCGCAGGTTATCATGGACCTGGCCTGGGATAACGATATAACCATTATCACCATGGGCATCTCATCATCGAATAGCAAAATCCTGGACAAAGACTATCCCGTGCTTGTTTACTCACTCAAGCTGACTGGCCAGGTGACGAACTTCCAGAAATTCCTCCTTGCGATCGGCAAGGAATTGCCCTCCAGCGAGTATATAGATATAACTATCACGCCTGCTACTGTAGAGGGTGAGCTTGACAAGGCGACAATGAACATACAGGTTTATTGCGATAATTGAGATAGATAGTGAATTGCACCTATGCTGACCATCAATATTGAAGACGACTCGCTGAAGATTACATCCGTCAGTGGCAAACGCGTGACCTTTGCCGTTGCGACGCCGTTGCAGCCGGGGTGGGTGCAAAACGGCGTGGTGATAGAGAAGACGCAGGTCGGACAGATTATCAGTATGCTGCTGGCCCAAAACCACATAAAGGAAAAAGAGTGCATTGCATGCGTGAGCGGAATACAATCGATTTACCGCGTAGCCTATGTGCCCAGGCTCGACCCGGCACTGCTGGCTGAGGCGGCTAATAAAGAGATGGAGAAAGCCATCCCGGTCCCGCTCGATTCGCTTTATACCTCTTGGACGGATATCAAGATATCGGATGTTGAGACGGCGCTCTGCCTGGTTGGCCTGCCCTTCGATAACGTCAATTCGGTGATAGAAACGCTTAAATCAGGCGGGCTGCAGCCGAAATACCTGGAACTCAAACCCCTGGCGATTTCCAGGGTGATAGATGAAAAGACGGCTATCGTGCTGAATGTGCATCCAGCCGGTTTTGACCTCACCATCATAAATGACAGGCTACCCGAACTGATACGCAGCCTGCCCTTCCCGGTTTCAACGATAAGTGAAGCTGATAAGGCGGACATGGTCAAAGAGGAGGTAGAGAGGACCGTCAACTTCTACAACTCGGGGCACCCCTATAGCCCGATGAATAACCAGACACCCTGCATTTTAAGCGGCAGCCTGCGGGAAACACTGTCCACGAAGTTGGGATATCCGTCAAAACTGCCGCCTAGCCTGTTAAACTATCCGGAGGGGCAGGATGAAAGCGCCTTTATCGCCAATACCGGCCTGGCACAGCGCACTATCAACAGGCTGAGACGAGTGGATATCAATGTGATACCGCAGGCCTCAGCGGCACAGAAGCAGGCAGGCAGACGGCCGGGCTTCAACATGGTGCCTCTGGTGACGCTGGTGGTTTGCGCTGCAGCGGTTCTCGGCATGTGGGCCATTAACAGTGCGGCGGAAGGTGGTGAAATGGTTAAGCTCCAGCTGGAGCAGAAGGAGAAGGCCACGCTGTTGAGTGATACACAGAAGCTATACGGCGAGAGAACTGAGAAGGATGAGAAAGAGCTTGCCGCTTATCAATTGATTGTGGACACCTACAGAGGCTTGGAAAAGTCCGTGGCGGACAGAAGGGAACTTGTTAACACGGATATCGGCGCCGTGATAGAACCGCTGCCAGGCAGCATGTATTTAACAAATATTACTGTGAGCAGCGGTAACATTGTTGTAGAGGGCTCGGCGCCCAGCGAAGAGATATTACTGAACTACGCGCGTGATCTGAGGGACAAGGGCATATTCAAGTTGGTTATGCTAACATCCATGGATATAAGCAACTTCAGCGAAGTCACTTTTAAAATTACTTTAACCACCAACTGAGCAGCACAGGCGGCCGCATCAATCGATTTAATAGGGTAGATAGTGCAGATAGATGAACTCCTAAAGCTGGCGAGTGAATGCAGGGCTTCGGACTTGCACCTGATAGTGGGCGTGCCGCCCATGTTCCGCATAGACGGTGAGCTCAGGCCTGCCGAGAAACTACCCGTCTTACAGCGTGAGGACATCGAATCCTTTTTCAACGAGATTGCCAACCCCAATCAGAGAGAGGTCTTTAAACGTGAATGGGAAGTCGATTTTGCCTACTCGCTGAAAAGTGGCGGGCGCGGCAGGTGCAATGCCTGCTGGCAGCAGGGCTCGGTAAGCCTGGCTATTCGCTTGCTTGCCAGGAGTATACCAACAGCAGAGGAATTGGGCTTGCCGGAGGTTGTCAAGGAACTGATAAAACGGCCAAGGGGACTGATATTAGTTACCGGCCCAACGGGTTCGGGTAAAAGTACTTCTATAGCAGCAATGCTCAACCACCTGAATACTACTATGAAAAGATATGTAGTGACCATAGAGGACCCGGTAGAGTATGTTCATAAAAATAAAACGTGCGCATTTTCTCAAAGGGAGCTTGATACTGATACTCATTCATTTGTAAATGCTTTGAAATACGTGCTGCGGCAGGACCCGGATGTAATACTGGTGGGTGAGATGAGAGACCTTGAAACTGCATCTGCTGTGCTTTCAGTGGCCGAAACCGGCCACCTGGTGTTATCCACCGGCCATGCCCCCAGCGCAGCCCAATCTATCGAGAGGATAGTGGACCTGTTTCCCCCGCACGAAAGGGTGATGGCGCAATCGCGGCTGGCATCCACGCTGATAGCGGTATTCAGCCAGGTGCTGGTGCCGCGCATCAAAGGTGGTAGGGTGGCGGCGGTGGAGATTATGCTGGCCAATTCCGCTGTGAAGAACCTGATACGCGAGGGCAAGCCCTTCCTCATACCCAACACTATACGCACCAGTTCAAATGCTGGCATGAAGACGCTGGATGACGCGTTGGTGGATTTATACAGGAGGGGCATCATCACCAGAGAGTACGTCTTTGCCTTCTGCCAGGATGCCGAGGATGTGAACAAGACTCTGCACTCTGCCGAGACCCGGTAGGATAGTGAACACAATATCACAGGGCAGCGAACATAGCTCGCTGCCCTGTTTGAGTTACGTTGTCTTTCTTATGGTATGCTTGCGCATCCAGGATAAGTACCGGCTGATACTACCCCTGATGTTAGCGTCCAGGTGCCTTTTGGGGTGGTCAGGAGATAAGGAGCAAGTGCAGCTACATTTGGGGGGATTTGGTGAGCAGAGTCATTATATGTGTAAGCGACGGCCGCTGTCTGGATGTTATGCTTTTCTGTTGAAGCCGCCTCGCAAGCTCCCTTCCCAATGAACTGGATAACGTTGAGAACCACGACCCCGGCCAGGGTGCCAAGGATGGCGATAACTACCAATAACTCGATAAGGGTGAAACCTTTTTGTCCATACTTAAAAAATTGCATTTTAAACCTCCATAGTTACTTTTAAGCCGAGCTGCATCGACCTTCAGCCTCTATGACTCATATTTCGATTATATATTATGGTCACGCTGTTGTATATGGGCTATTAGTGGCAGATATACTAGTACTAACGTCCTGATTTTGTTGCAACCCGGCAGGACAGCGCTTCGAAAAAAAATAGAGTAAAATGATTATCACCCGGTTGACGATGTTGAAAAGTGACCCATGTAATAATGCTAAATGATTTAAGAGAACGGTGCAAATCTTTCGCAGCCAGGGATTTGCATAAAAAGCTGGATGTTTTAACCGAAGGCGCCTGGCTGCTGCTTATATTTCTACTGCCCGTTTATTTCAATCCTTTGTGCTATAACGCTTTCTATTTTGTTAAGGCATTGGCGCTGGTATTCCTTGTTTCTTTATTGCTAGGCCTGGTCTTGGCGCAGTGGTTCCTGGCACCCCATACTGTCAAAGTGGGGGAATTGCCCGCTAAAATACAAAAATCACCATTGCAGTTTGCGTCTGTGGTACTGGGGATAATATGGGTGGTCTCAACTATATTTTCGGTAATGCCAGGCAAAAGCCTGTGGGGCAATCTTGCCGCAAGTACTGGTTTTATTCCGAACTTAGCCTGGATTATATTTTTCCTGATAGTATCACAGAGAGTAAAGGACCGCTCACAGGTATTCCGTGCGTTATACACGTTGCTGATCTCGTCAGGAGTTGTATCTTTAGTAGGTATCCTGCAATTTATTAGGCCTGACATCTTGCCGGGGTTCCAATACTACGGCCGGGTATTTTCCACGGACGGCAGCCCTTTGTCTTTAAGCGGGTTCCTGGCAATGACCCTGCCTGTAACACTGGCGCTGATAATACTGAACTGGTATGGATGGGGTTCACAACCGCGCAGCAAGCTCAAATTTGCAGCGCTGCTTGTATTATTCGGGCTGCAATTGTGCTGCTTGGCATTTGCCCAGTATTCGATTACACTGCTGCTGTTTATAATAGGCATATTCGTATTTTTCGCACTGATAGGCATATTCCTTCAGCGGAAGACCACTTTGGCATTAAGTATTTTAGCTATACTACTGGTGGCAGTAATTGCATTCGTCCTCCTGGGACAGATGCTGCTGACAGAGAAAACAGACCTGTCAGTTGAAAAACAAAGCACCAATGAACTGATAGCGGAGCAAGCGGGATTGCCTACGCTCACGATCCGGATGCAGAACTGGAAATGTGCGGCGGATGTAATTATAGATTCACCGGAGATACCGTTTAATAAAGATAGCCTGCATTTCTTGAGGCGGTTTATCGGGTATGGCCCGGAGACATTTATTGCTACTTCGCAACTAAAATTTCCTGGTTCTTTAAAAAGTGGTTATACATTCAAGTTACAGTTGATTTCTCAACCTGAAAATCACTACCTTTACCTTGGAGTGACTCTCGGTATCCTGGGGCTACTGGCTTTCCTGGGGTTATTGAGTGTGTTTTTTTATAGGGGATTCAGATTGCTTTCACTGAGTAATAATAAAGAGATTATTGTACTGACAGCGGCCTTCGTTGCATCTATTGCGCAATACTGTGCCCACATATTCTTCAATCCTTCCGTTATGGCTCCCGAGCTGGTATTCTGGCTGGTTTTAGGCCTGACGGTTGCTTTAGCAAAAGTTGATAGTACGGGCAATTTAGGTTGCCGTGCCGGTGCATCAACAACTGGTTGCGCAACCGGCGCAACACCCGGGGCAGGCAAACTGAGGAAGTTGATGTCAGTATTAATAATAATCATTTTTGTGGCCGTTGGTTGCGGTCTTACCTTACCTCTGTTGATAGCCAATATGAAAGTACAACGCGGCTTTATTCTGTGGGATAAGGATCAGAGCCTTGCGCTGACGTCATTTAGCGAGGCCACCAGGATAGGGCCGGATCAGGCCAACTACCATGATATCTTGGGGAATATTGCTTTTAGCATGGCCGGGGAAGCAAAAACTGATCCTGATATGAAAAGTACACTCCTGACCCTTGGTGAATATGCCAGTAATGCTGCCATACAGCTTGAGCCGCAATTGGCTATCTACCGTTACCGGCTTGCAGATAGGGAAATGTACTGGATAATGACTGGCAGTGAAGAAAAAAATGCAAATATTTTGTATTTATATCAGGAAGCCGATCAGCTGTTTCCGGGAAATGCTGTAATTCTGAATAAATGGGCATTGGCTTTGATCCTGATGAGAGACTACAAGGAAGCGGGTCAAAAATTGTTGGAGTCCGAAAAAAGTGATCCATCATGGGTACAGACTTCATATTTAAAAGGTCTGTTAAATATGTATGAAGGCAATATTGACGAAGCAGGCGACTTGTTTGTTTCACCAATTAAAAACGAGCTTGATAACATAGGTTATTTCATAAACTTCTGCGGACAGGTAGCTCATTACGGGGAGATAGGCCTGGTCAAGGATGCACTGGGAGAGTATGTTAAGAACAAAAATGATGACTGGACAGGGTTTGCTCTATTGGGCATTGCAGATATTTACAGCGGCAATCCCGCTGAAGCGCTGGCTGACTTTGAAAAGGCGTCCATGGTTGTCCCTGATAAGGACGCTGCGTTACTGGCGGCTATAATAGAAACCTTGTTGGGCCAGTATCAGAATTTCCACAATGAGTCAGGGGAAATTATCAAGGGCCTGATGGAAAAAGCAGCAACGGCGCGCTAAGTATGGGAAGACTCATAAATTGGATATTGCAGTTATATTAATCCTATTCCTCTTCGGGATCAGCGTGGGCAGTTTCCTCAACGTGGTGGCTGACCGCGTGCCGTTGGGTAAATCGATCATTCATCCGCCCTCTCACTGCATTAATTGCGGGCACGAGCTGGAGCCGCGCGACCTTTTTCCTATAATAAGCTACCTGTTATTGAGGGGAAAGTGCCGCTATTGCGGGCATGCCATAACGGTACGGTCGATGCTGGTCGAACTGGCAACCGGACTGCTCTTTGTGCTGGCCTTCACCGTATTCGGTGTGACCTGGCAGTTTCCGGCGGTGCTGATTTACTGTTCGCTATTTATCGTACTTCTCATCACCGACTTCGAGCAGGGCGTCTTGCCACATGTTATCGTATACCCTGGCATCGCTCTGGCGCTGGCCCTTGCGCTGTCCAAGCCCCTGACAGGCATTGTGCCGAATTTTATTGACTCCGCCGCAGGGTTGGGCCTGAGCTTCGGCTTTTTTTTCTTACTCTGGGCGATACCGCGCATTTTTAAAAAGAGCATACTGGGTTTCGGTGATGTGGGGATGGCTGGGTTGATTGGCGCGTCAGTTGGTTATCCGCAGGTGCTGGTAGCGCTGTGTTTCGCTGTGCTGGCCGGAGGATTATCGGCAGCCCTTCTGATCATATTCAAGGTAAGGAAGCTTAACGAGCCGCTTCAATTCGGCCCATTCCTGGCTTCCGCCGGGCTGATAACGCTTTTCTATGGAAAGGATATTTTCGATGCCTGCCGCATGCTCTTCTGGTGACTATGTGAAAATTTAAAAACAGCAAAATATTTTTCGATATATTTTTTCCCAGATATGTTTAAGGGTTGCAAAGGGTCTTGACATATATGCATCTATGTGATAATTTAAGTATGTCCCAAGTAATCAAGGTCACAACGGGGAGGCAGAGGATTCCAACACAAGGTAGGCGAAGGCTGAACAGTGTATGGGAGGTAGTTGGTGAACCGGGAAACTGAGGTTACTTGGGGCATTTTATTTTTTGGTTATTCCAAAATCGCTATAAAAGGCAAATTCCGGTATTTCCCTTGAAAATCTAATCCATAGCCAACCACAAAATTATCAGGAATCTCGTATCCAACATAATCAAGAGGGACATCTATTAACCTGCGTACTCTTTTATCCAGAAAAGTGCACACTTTTAGGCTTGCGGGTTCATGTGCATTAAGGTAATTTAAGATGTAGTTGAGCGTCATCCCTGTATCCACGATATCTTCGACCATTAATATATCTTTACCTTTAATATCAATATCAAGGTCCTTGGTTATTTTTATTGATGCCCCGGTACTATTTGTTGGGGTGGATATGGCCATAAAATCGATGGCGACGGGTATGGAAATATTCTGCATGAGATCCGACATAAAGCATACTACACCTTTTAAGATGCCTATAAGCACAAGGTCCTTATCTTGGTAATCTTTGGATATTTGCTTGGATAGAGACCTGACTCTTCTCTGTATTTGAGTTTTGCTGAAAAGGTATCTCTGTATGCCTGTCATTTTGTTTTCTCCAAGCGGTATAAAACCGAACTTGGCAAATAGCTTCAGGTAATCTGCCCTATTGAGTAATTTAATACTGACATCGGGATATAATTCTTTGAGCAGACGTACTTTGCGGTTTTTTTCAGTAATGAGACTCTGTTTAGATGTAGTTAACTCGACATAAAGATTAATCTCAGGCAGATAGAAATCCGGTGTTAACATCTCTGTTATCTTATTGTTCTGGGAGGACAACGGGAACGAGCGAGGTTCATACAACCATTCTACCTGGTAAAAATCCAGCAATCGGGCGAACTCTTCTTCACTGGGATGGCTGAAGCTTGTGGTCCTTACCGGTGTGAATGGAAGATAAGAAAAACTACTCAATTTCTTTTGTTGAGTCACATTGCTATCATGGCGTGTCTGCAAGTATTGTTTAAGTTCAACATTCTCAAGAGTCGTAGCCAGCAGATTTGCGACCGTTGAGATGAAATCTTTTTCATGCGGCTTGAAATGCTTTTCAACACGCGTGTAAATCCTGATTTGCCCGATGACCTCCTCTTTCTGTATTATGGGCGCCCCCAGAAGCGACTTAAGGTTTTCTTTTAAGGCTTGTTCAGGAT
>JAPLHL010000161.1 GCA_026389655.1 Chloroflexota bacterium | reverse complement strand
CGCTGAATGAGGTTACCGCAGGTATACCGGTTGCTGCAGGTGGTGTTGAGCTTGTACCGGAAACCAGCACCTGAGTTGTGGCATTGTTACTGCCGGAGGCATTGGAAGCCGTTAAAATATATATCGTACTTGCTGTCGGCGCTACCGCCCTGGTGCCGCTGACCGCCACGTTTCCTATCCCATTGTCCAGGCTGACGCTTGTTGCTCCCGTGACACTCCAGCTAAGCGTGGAAGTTCCGCCGGACGCAATGGACGATGGGTTGGCGCTGAATGAACTTACCACCGGCTTTTCCGCAGGTGTAGTAGTGGTTGGGCTTGCCGGTAAATATACGCAGCTGCATGTTAATACCAGGATTGAGACCATTACCAACAACAGTTTTTTCATTGTCCTCCCTTATATACAGGTTTAGTATCCGGCCTATTGCCTCGTAATACTGCTGTGTAAGCTGACAATATTAATATATTGTTAGGATATCATATCTAAACAAAGCCCACCAATTATTTCAGCGGCTGCGTCACTACCTGCTAACTCGTAGGGTGCGGGTCTTTAGACCCGCCCAAAAACATGTCATTGCGGGTCCCGATGTAATCGGGACGTGGCAATCTCCTGTAAACCTCCGCATTGCTTGATCGCACGGGCGACAGCAGTTAAATTCGTAGGGTGCGGGTCTTTAGACCCGCCCAAAAACATGTCATTGCGGGTCCCGATGTAATCGGGACGTAGCAATCTCCTGTAAACCCTCCGCATTGCTTGATCGCACGGGCGACAGCAGGATTTGAGAAGGGCCGCAGACCCTTCTCAGTAAAGAATCACCCTCTCCTTTGGGAGAGGGTAGGGTGAGGGTACTAATAAATACTATTTTCCTTCAGTCAGGGGTATAATGATTTCAGAGGTGGTTATATGGTAGTGAAAGCTAAACAAGACGCCGCAACGGTGGTGGGAGGAGTGACCGGCCAACAGCGTTTTTATGCGGTTGACGGTTGTGTATATAGTGGTCTGTCTGATATGGCAGATTGTCTGGAACATATGACTTCCGATGCCTTCAGTCATCATGTTACCTCGGCTAATAACGACTTCAGTAACTGGGTGAGGGATATCCTGAATGACGGCAAGTTGGCATCCGACCTGGATAAGGCTGCCAATGCCGACGATATGGCACGGATAGTCCGGTACCGCATTCATTGGCATCAGAGAAAGAAGCACTAACCGGCAGCGTGTCAGTTATTCTGGGCGCCTTCGGTGTACGGAAGAGATCTGTTGAATTGCTGGTAAGCCTCAAATTCGGCCGCCTGGGCCATGCCACGGGATAGATTAATCTCATTAATGTGCTCTTTGAGCAATGTCACAAGTTCGCTGTCCAGGAAACAATTGTCAGCCATCTCTTGAAGGACATGTACTGCAGCATCTTCTGTCATCCCTTTTCTGTATGACCGCTCCTCTGTGATGGCGGTGAAAACATCGGCGACCGCCATGATGCGTGAACCCAGTGATATGTGTTCTCCATTAAGGTGGAAAGGATAACCGTTCCCGGACATACGCTCGTGATGGTAAGATGCCCATGCATTTATCGTGTCAAAACCGCTGATATTTTCCAGTGCATGATAAGTTGCGTAAGGGTGTCGGCGAATAATATTGAAGTCGGCTTCCGTTAATTTCTCCCGTTTCTCCAATATTTCTGCCGGCACTGCGAGTTTGCCAATATCATGAAGATATCCGGCGACTCCCATCATTGCACATTCTGTTTTAGTGAATCCGGCGAATTTGGCCAGGCAGGATGCTGCTGCCGAAACGCCGCTGGAATGGGTCGCTGAGAACCTGCTTCTAAAGTCGACAATATGGGCCAATATCCGTATCAATGCAAGAAGTGAGGGCATATCCATCTCTACGGTCGGCATAATTATTGACCTGTTCAATATTTGACCTATCTCGGGGGATGCCAGATCGCACCAGAAGTATTCTTTCTGCGCCAGGCTTCTGAATGCGTTAACTGCCTCAGGCATGAATAGTACCTCGGTATTTTTCTCAATTCTTTCACGGATGGCCGAGGCCTGCGTGAGTATCTCCTGGTCTTTATCAATGCTTATTGCAATCCTGTCAGCCAGATGGAGTACATGGCTGGCCAGTGGTACGTTTTGTCCTTCAAATTGAACGCCTCCTCCCTGTGACCAGGGCACATGGTGGAAGCGAACGATGGTTGCTATTTCCGCAAACGGGTCATACATCTTGAGTAGTGCATAGCCCTGAAGCGAGTGTTTATGCGGGCTCTCAAAATCGAACTGTAAAGTTTGGAGTTTATCGGCAACGGAGAGCGCACCGATATCATGCAGGATGCTTGCCATCATAAGGTCCTGCTGCTGCTTGATTGACATATCCAGTTCTTTCGCTAAGCGTACGGAGATGTAGGCGACTTTCTTGTGATGATCAACCAGATTCGGATTGACCATATCCATAACATTTGACAGACAGGAAATCAGATCAAACAGGGAAACTCTCGGATCTTTCATCATGATAATAGCCTCATTTAGGTGCCCTCACGTGGGCGGTTATTTTGGTACTTTCGTATTGAAAAATGTGCCGCACCGGCAGCCGAATTCTTATATGTAGAAATATGCATTTTGATCATTGTAGACTCCAGCTATGATGTGCGTCAATGAACATTAGGCCCATATTCGTTAGCCGGACGGCTCATTAAAGTTGAAGAGGGATCCTGGTTCCTCTTAGAAAAACTGCTGGTATTCCATGTGATACTCGTAGGGTACGGGTCTTCATCCCCGCCCAAAGGGACTATGTCACTGCGAGTCCTGATAGAATCGGGCCAATTGCCGGTTAAAAGAACATTGCCCTATTGCCATGGGGGCGTTGAAGAGGGGCTTTAGCCCCTCTTATAGACAAGTTTCCCTCTCCTTTGGGAGAGGGTCAGGGTGAGGGTACTACTCGATTGTCATTGCAAGAAGCCCAAGGTCTCCATATCATCGGGATGGCAATCAATCTCGCATTTCTTGGTCTCACAGCTGAAGGCAGGATGCGTGACGGGGTTGTAATCAAAACGGTAAGGCAGTTTGACACATGAAATGCACAATGATACTGTTTGGAATAGTCGGAGGCGTATTATCAGCAGAAATGGTGTTCTGCTACTACGGAATAAAGGACGTTAGAAATAAATGAGTGCAAGTATAATATCCGCTATCGTAGTTATTAATGCCGCCGAGCTGTACTACCTGATATCTGAGATTATAATGACCTCTCGCACCAGGCAGGGAACGAATGATGCGTTCGACAGGGGAACAAACCGGCTGGTGTGGATACTTGTAGTAAGCGCTTTCATAATCGCATGGCTTCCCGTAATATTGGATCACGGCCGTCTGCTGGTACTGGGTGACTGGCTGACCTGGGTCGGCGTAGCTATCATGATTTCCGGCATCGTATTCCGGCAGTATGCTATTTCCGTCCTGGGAAAATTCTTTACAGCAACAGTCCAGATTAAAAAGGACCACGAATTGATAAAGGCCGGCCCATACCGCTATATACGGCACCCATCATACCTGGGAATACTCATCATATCCCTGGGGTTGGGAATCACTTTGGCTAACTGGATTTCATTGCTAGTATGCATAGGGCTTCCTGTTATCGGGGTGATGCAGCGCATCAAGGTGGAAGAAAAAGAGTTGGAGCGGCATTTCGGCAAGCAATACCAGGACTACAAGAAAAATACCTGGCGTATTGTCCCGTACATATATTAGGTTTGGCCCTGTTGTGCAGCGATGACCTGGATATTTGCTGGTTTTTTAATAGCATCGATACTTCATATGGTGGAAGAGTATTTCTTCCCGGGCGGGTTCATGACGGTGATGAAACGGATGAACCCTGACTTTGCACCTTTCGTCAACGTCCCTATGGCAGTCGTAATAAATGGCCTGCAACTGGTGCTTTGCATTATCGTTATCTTCGTCGGCCGTAGCAACCTGGCCTTCAGCCTGTCAGCCGCAAGCCTGCTATTCATCAATGGCCTGGCGCATTTGGGCGGTTCAATAAGATTGAAGGGATATGTCCCGGGTGTCGTAACCGGCAGCGTGTTATATCTGCCGCTTTCGATTTACGCGTTTTATTACTTCACGGCCTCTGGAGAGTTGAATGTGCTTGATACTGTTACAGCGGCATGGCTCGGCATGCTCTATCAGATCGTCCCGCTGGTCTATTTTCTGGTCATGAAGTTGCTGTCCAGGCGGAACCAGGGATAACAG
>JAPLHL010000406.1 GCA_026389655.1 Chloroflexota bacterium | reverse complement strand
AACAGGTTAACCGCCCCATTTTCCTGGGCTATCTGATTATAATGGCAGTTGTCCATATGCAGAAAGTGAAGGACCATGATAACAGATAATGCCCTGTGAGACACGACTGCAACCGTTTCCTTCTTGTACCCGGCTGCAATTTCATCGAGCGCTGCGGAAATTTTTCCCCTCAGTTGTTTCAGATCATCATTGAATGGGAATTTTATATCTACAGCGGTTGACTCCCTCTCACCCAGGGGACAGTCAAAAACACAGGCTTCTTCAGGGCTGAGACCTTTCCATGATATCTCGCTCGTATTCTCGAACCCCGGGAGGATTTTGGGCACCAATTTATAACCCACCGCTATTATTTCCGCCGTCTCCAACGCTTCAGGGACCGGCAGGTAATAAACAGCGGACAACTGGTATTCAAGCAGACGGCTAAGCGCAGCCTGCGCCCATTTGTCCATAGGAGCATCCAGGCCAATCTTGTCCATTAAAGGATACTGGCCCTGGCGCTCGTATTCCGTAGGCCCGGTATTTACTATTAGTATCTTACCCATTGAGTCTCCGCCATTTTCTCCAATTGCTTTATCTTTCGACCACCATGGCAATACCCATGCCGCCGCCGATGCACATGGTTGCGAGACCGTACTTGAGATTGCGGCGCTGCATTTCATATGCCAGGGTTACCAGCACGCGTCCTCCCGTAGCACCAATCGGGTGACCGAGTGAAATGCCGCTCCCATGGACATTGGTCTTGTTCATATCAAAGCCCAGTTCCTTGATGCATCCCAATGCCTGCGAGGCAAAAGCTTCATTCAATTCGACAACATCGAGGTCCTTGACCGATAGCTTAGCCTTCTGCAGCGCCTGTTTCACAGCAGGAATTACACCGAGGCCCATATAAGCGGGGTCAACGCCGCCGGACGAATATGATTTTATCTTAACCATGGGTTCAAGCCCCATCTCTTTGGCCTTTTTCGCTGACATCATCAGCACAACACCTGCGCCATCATTGATACCCGAGGCATTGCCGGCGGTAACCGTCCCGTCTTTTTTGAAAGCGGGCGCCAGCTTGGCCATCTTTTCCATACTGGTTTCCATTGGCCTTTCATCGGTGTCGAACACTATGGGATCGCCCTTTTTCTGCGGCAGTACCACGGGGACGATCTCTTTTTTGAAAGTGCCGTCCTTGATAGCTGCCATGGCGCGCTGGTGGCTCATGACCCCCAGTTTATCCTGGTCTTCACGCGTGAAGCCATATTTGGCGGCTATATTTTCGGCAGTGATGCCCATGTGATAGCCATAATAAAGCTCGTACAAGCCGTCAAAGACCATCAGGTCCAGCACTTCGCCTTTGCCGGTGATATCCATGCGGTATCCCCAGCGGGCCTTCGGCATGGCATAGGGCGCATTGCTCATGCTTTCCATGCCTCCGGCAACGACAACGTCGGCCTCTCCCAGCATAATGCTCTGCGCACCCAGTATAACGGCTTTAAGGCCGGAGCCGCATATTTTGTTTACTGTGAATCCAGGGGTCTCCTTGGGCAATCCAGCATAAATCATCGCCTGACGGCCGGGATTTTGACCCTGTGCGGCCTGCAGGACGTTCCCCATGATGACTTCGTCAACCTGGACCTCTTTCAGGTTTTCGGGCCAATCATAGTATTTCTTCTCGAGTTCGCTCAGGCCTTCACCGGCCAGGGCGCTCGGACCGGCATCTAACTGCGACTTCCCGGCTTTGGGTCTCAAACCCACTCTTTTTAACAGGTCCTTTATTACTATAGAACCCAGCCTGGCGGCGGTGACTTCTTTAAGCCCCCCTCCGAAACCGCCTATAGCTGTCCTCACTCCACTTACGATGACAACGTCTGACATGTTAACCCTCCTTTATATCGGTCGTTACTTTTTTATTAAGAATACGCCTGGCAACAGCAGGCACCATCTTGTGTACAAATTCCGTACTGTACTCGCCGCGGTTGAAACGCAAAGGCGTTACAGATATCTTATTATGTTCCAGCGCCCACAAATCCGTGCCGCTGGCGTCTCCCACATCCTTAGCCCTGTGTAAAATCCAGTAGTAATCATGCCTTCCGTCGTTCCCCGTCTCAACACCGGCCGAGTATATTTTCTCACCCAGGCGAGTTATTTCCATCCCCTGGATTTTACTCATCGGCAAGCTCGGTATATTTACATTCAATAACATTTTACCTTTTATTTTGTGGGCTATCACCCATTCCGCAATTGCAGCCGTTACAGTGGCCCCCGTCTCAAATTTGGGATCGACAAAAGAATTCATCGAGGTCGATATAGACGGGATCGAGTAAAAAAAGCCCTGCAATGCAGCGCCCACCGTGCCCGAGAGGAATACATCATATCCGCAGTTGGGCCCCTGGTTAATTCCCGAAACGATCAGGTCGATACCTTTTTTCATTACTACCCGGATGGCCATAATTACGCTGTCGGCCGGCGTACCTTC
>JAPLHL010000159.1 GCA_026389655.1 Chloroflexota bacterium | reverse complement strand
TGTGGTTGAATTGGGGTAGCTTGCGATGCCGCTGAGGATTTAGGTGTAGATGATGATAAAGGTGAGTATTCAGTTACTGCCGATGTGGAGCATGCACACCATGGTAATACAATCAGGCTCATAATAACAGCGATTAACAATGTCATTCCGGTTGATATTCTCATTTACCACCTCTGTTAAAAATATGTGGCTTCTATGAATAACTTAGTATTTTTAATATCAATTTATGCTAATAATAAAGTTGAGCAACATGAAAATTAATAGACACATCTGGACCTTTCGTATACCCCAGCCTCATAGGAATTAGATAGTGGACCCAGTTATTATACACCTGCGCACAACTGGTCCGGGGGGGTTGTAACTACAATTCGCTCCGGCAAATATTCATAGCCGTATCACGAATTTACAGTTTAGCCCTAACCGCTTTTCTATTTCTGTTTTGCGATATCCTCTTCCTGTAAAATACGACGCAGGACTTTACCGACCATAGATTTGGGCAGATCGGTCCTGAACTCGACGTGCTTCGGAACCTTATAGGCGGTAAGACGCTCTTTACAAAAGGTCTGTATCTCCTGGGCGGTGGCTTGCTGACCGGGCTTGAGCACAATCCAGGCTTTAACGGCCTCTCCCTGCAATTCGTCACGTACGCCGGCTACACTGACCTCGAAGACCGCCGGATGCTGCATTATCACTTCCTCAACCTCTCCGGGGTAGACCTGGTGACCACTGGGCTTAATCAGTTCCTTCTTGCGTGATGTGAGAAAGAGGTAACCGTCCTCATCTATATATCCCACATCCCCGGTATAGAGCCAGCCATCATGGTATATTTCAGCAGTTGCTCCCGGCCGCCTCCAGTAGCCCACCATGAGGTGCGGCGCTCTTGCTAATATTTCGCCGGTCTCTCCCAGGGGCAGGTCTTTTGTACCAGTCTCAATATCCACAACCTTCAGGACAACATCGGTAGTGGGCATGCCCACAGAACCTTCCTTCCATTTTCCAATCAGGGGACCCATAACGAGGATACACGATTCCGTCAGCCCGTAAGCCTCCACAATCTTCCCGCCTGTCAAAGCTTCCCATCTTTTCTTGGTCTCTACCAGCAGGGGAGCAGCCGCAGTAATACACATTTTCAGTGTATCGAATTTTATCTTGCCCGACTTGACGTCAGGATGGTTCATGAGCGTAATAAAAAGGGTGGCAACGCCCGGGAAGAAGGTCGGCCTGGTCTTTTTTATCGTCTTGAGAAGGTCCGGGATATCACGGGGATTGGGTATGAGCACTATGGGAACAGGAGGATTCAAGACCGTGGAAATCAGTATCCAATTGCCGGCGCCATGGAAAATCGGCATGAGCGAAATTGCCTTATCAACCCAGCCACTCAGGAGCGGCGAGCACCAGGCACGGATCTGCATGGCATTCATGACGATGCCCTGGTGAGAGTGCATTACTCCCTTGGGCGTGCCAGTAGTACCGCCACTGAAGAGTATCAGCGCAGTGTCCCCCTGCATTACCTTCACGGCTGGCAAAGGCATCCCTGCATATTTCTTCATGATATCCTGCAACCACAGGTCGTTTTTCTGCAATTCGATCCTGTGCCCCTGCTTCTTCTCCATCAGCAGGGTAAACATGGTACGCATGACAGGGGAAAGGTATTCCTTGATACCCGTGGCAACGACCGTCTTTATTTCGGTCTGATGCTGCACTTTCTTGACCTGGTTGTAGAAAGGCGTAAGCACTATTGCAATCTTCGCTCCGCAATCTTTCAGGGCATATGTAAGGTCCTCTTCACCGAACAGCGGGTTTACCTGCGCTGTGATGCCGCCTGCCTTCCATACGGCAAACTGGCTGATGACGATCTGGGGACAATTCGGCATCATCAAAGCAACACGGTCGCCCTTTGTTACGCCGATGCCGGCCAGCGCTTTTGCAAGAGTATCGACGTACTCCAAGAATTTTGCATAAGATATGGTGTTGCCTTTGAACCACATCATCATGGCATCGGGACGCTCCTTAGCGTTTTTCTCAATGATGTCAAGGAATGTGATGTCGGGATAGGGCTCCAGGGTAAGGGGTACGCCTTTGTCGTAATTTCTCAGCCAGGGTAATTCAACCACGTTCGGCCTCCTCGTCTTTAATCAACCCGCTGCCAGTCAAATGGATGTGTCGATTATACCATACTAACCATC
>JAPLHL010000440.1 GCA_026389655.1 Chloroflexota bacterium | reverse complement strand
CATTTTATAGTATTCGCTATTTTGCAGGGAGCGACTTTTGCCTTTATTGCGCCACTGCGCCAGTCGATCGTCCCGAGGCTGGTGCGCCCTGAGCATCTGATAAGCGCCATTTCACTGACTTCAACCAGTTTCAATTTCATGGGGATAGCCGGTCCGGCGGCGGTAGGCTTGCTTCTTACCTTTATGTTGCCGGAGCAGGTATACTACATCATCGTAGCCTTCTTTGCAGTGGGTGTAGGGGTGCTCTCTTTTATGAAAGTGCCGCGTAATGCTGTAGAGCCCGGTAAAGCGTTTTACCTGGAGCTTGTTGAAGGTTTCCAATTCATCGGCAGTAATCGTAGAATTTTGCTGTTGCTGGTGGTTGCACTGGTCCTGTCGTTTTTCTGTGCACCATACATCTACATGATGCCAGCGTTAGCCATAGGCACATTAAAACTCGACCAGAAGGGGCTGGGTTTCCTGCTTGCGGCAGCAGGCGTCGGAGCGCTTATTGGCAGTCTGGCTACTGGTTCCCTTGCCTCCATAAAAAATAGGGGCATCCTCATGCTCGTATTAATCTTTACTTTTGGATGTGGAGTGGCGCTGACAGCACAGTTCCAGTCATTCCCTGTGGCTATGCTCCTGATTTTATGTGCATGCATATCCGGCGCAGCCAATGCGACGCTCAACAATTCTTTGCTTCTAATGAGTACGCCCTCCGTCCTGCATGGCCGGGTCATCAGCATATTCACCATGACCGCGGCGCTTACTCCCATCGGCGCTTTTCCTATGGGGGCCTTGGCCGATTTTATCGGGATTCCCTCCACGTTCCTGATAGCGGGTTCAATCGCTATCCTGTTTGCCATCCTTCTATGGCTATTTGCTCCTGCTCTGAGAAGGATGCAGTGATGCAATTTGCATGATGTTATAATAACCGCCGTAAAAGTAAATGTTGGTAGAGGTTTTAGTATGAGTATTAAAAATGCGTCATTTATCATATTGCTGGTGGCCCTTACTTTCACAATGGTCTTTACTTCATCCTCGTGTTCATCCGAAGCCAAGCCCCCGGCGGAACAGAAGGTCCTTAAACTTGGTTGTTTGATGCCCTTCAGCGGTCCCGCAGCTATGTATGGTCAGAAGGGCAGGCAAATCACGGATATTTACATTGACCTTCTCAATGAAGATGGCGGTGTAAAAATCGGCAACGATACTTACAAAGTAGAACTCCTCTGGGGTGACGATCAGTATGCCCCGGCCCCGGCGGCCGCCGCGGCCAGGAAGCTTATCTACGATGACGGCATTATTGCTATCGTGGGCTATATCGGTCCGGGATTTTCGGCGCTCAGTCCTGTTACTAATCCTGAGAAAGTGATTCTCATTTGCCGGACGGGCAGTGCCATATATAGCCCAACCAAGGACCCCTATGTTGTTTTTGGATCACCTACGGGCGAGGTTACTTTAAACCAGGCCCTCGCTGCCATGAAGGCGCATCCCGATTATCATGTGCTGGCGTGGTCCGGCACTATGGATGACCGCCGCATTTCGGAATCAGTCTTCAAACAGGTTGATGACCGGCTTGAGAAGGAATTCGGCATAAAGAGCCTGCGCATTTATTATCCGACGGGCACCACAAATTTCACACCTTATCTTACTAAAATGAAGGAAGGTGGCGCTCAAATGATATTTGGAGGCGGGACCGTACTTGAGGTTGCTCTCCTCGCCAAGCAGCGTTGGGAAATGGGATATAAATGCTCGATTGTTCATTCGTCGGATAACCTGTTAGATATATTTTTCAATGTCTGTGGCAAGGACGCCGCACAGGGCATTATGGGCAACCGCAATAATCCTACGGAACTCAAGAAAGTCGTTGTGGCACAGAAATACCTGGACATGACCCAAAGGATAGTGGAAAGGTTCCAGAAGAAATATGGTAAGCCGATCGATAATTACGGCGTATTCTCCATGGCCATCACGCACCTATCTCAGTATTTTGAGTGTGCGCAGAGCATCGGCAGCACAGATCCGGATGCTATGATGAAGGCGTTCAAAGGCGGGACATTTGATTCGTTCCTCGGCAGGTATACGTTCTCCGGTACCAAAACCTACGGGGCGCCTGTAGTCTTCGGCTATCCCTGCGCCATGGGAGAAGTACAGGGTGACAAAGAAGTTTACATGGGCGAGTATCCGCTGACGGATGCAGATATGTGGTACGACTATTTCAATTTTAAGTAATTAATAGAATAATATCCCTAGTAACCGCACTGACAGAGTTTCATGGCTATTTTTGTAAGTACCTTT
>JAPLHL010000466.1 GCA_026389655.1 Chloroflexota bacterium | reverse complement strand
GAGTCCTCTTGAGATAGCGGAGCCAATCTGTGAAACGCGATACTGGGACAGTTAGCGGTCAAATTTGTCATGACCGGGCGACGATTGTGGATCAAGACCAAATATGCATCGGTATATAGTGCGAGAGCTTCAAACAGGGCGATAGATTCTTCACTGTATCTTCCATTATCATCCAGCAAGGAGTTATGATCAACTATTATAGGGGCCACATTATGCCTTGAAATGATGGCTATCAGCCTGGCAAGTTCCTGCCCTTTTTCCGCAGCCTTCATTGCAGCGAATGCCGCTAATTCCCGTGCCACCTCATTTCTTGGCCGGAGTTCCATTACTTCGCTCAGGAGATGAAAATGAAGTGAATCTAGCGAAGAGGTTTCTTCTAGTATCACAATGGGACCCGTGTCCAATGACAAATAATCTCTGAGGGCCCGTCTAACGAAGGTGCGTCTTCCTACACCACTTAATCCGCTTATGATAATAATACGCCGAGGCTTGTCTTCAGGTTGGATAATCAATTCTCGTGAGAGATCTTTCAGGTCCTTCTCTCTGCCAATAAAAGGTAACTGCTTATCTAAACCACTTTCTTGAATAAGCCGTGTCCGGATTAAACGTACAGCATGAGTGGGTGAATCTGTAAACACTGCCAGAGACCTTTGCATCCAAGGAGGCAGGGCACTTGGTTTAATATCTTTTTCAATAAAGATGGTCATTGCCCCAACCATTTCATCTTTAAGAAGCCTCCAGTAAGCCTCATCTATTTCATATTTCACCCAAGTGGAGGCTAAAGACTTTTTACTTACAAAAAACACAAACAGCCTTGACTTATCCAGGCCAGTCTCAATAGACTTCCTGAAATCCACACCAGGTTCGAAAGATTGACTATCAACTACGCAGAGCGCACGACCTAATAACTTCGCTACTCGTTCCACATAGTTCTTATCATCAGATGAGTGTGCCAAATATGCCTTTAACAAAATCCTGCCCCCCCCCATAAGATTTGGATCAAATTCAAAGGATTACTTGGTGTATGGCCATAGTATAGTATATCGCTTGGATTAGCTGCAATGTATTCTTATCAAATTATTCCCAATCGCATACTAACGCGCGGTTAGATTCTACTTGACAGCAGGCTGGATGCCTGAGGTAGGGATTACTGGTTATTATATCTAACAGGTAACTAATGGCTGATATTAAGGCCATCGCTCCGGATCACATCCAGTCGGTTTTCCAGTACCGCCTGCTTTTGCTCAATGGCTGTCATGCGGGCGTTTATGTTAAAGAACAGGACCAGTACCAATATGAGGATTATAACCTGCAGGACGATGCCTGCTATTTGAAGGGCGGAAATCGTTTTCTTATCCATGGCAGCCATATTATAAACGAGATTGGAAGTTGGACTGAACCCCTGAAACCGGATAATCACGGTTAGAAAGGTTGGCCTGCACAAGTCTCATAGGCTCAAGCTAACACATCGATCCCTATTGACACTGTAGATATGAAATCAGTTACTTGACAAATATAAACGAACGTAAATATAATAAAGGTAAGTTGGATGAGTCCGCAGAGATGCGGGCTTTTTTATTGACAAGTATTCTTATGTACAGGATTTTAATCTTCCTCGAAAACTCCGCTAATTACTTCAAGTATGCCGTCTCGGATAGCTTTCGCAATTATTTTTTCAACTGATAGTGTGGATAAGCTTTCAGAGGAAGCAACTTGCTTAATGAGTTCACCAGTGGTCACAACAC
>JAPLHL010000258.1 GCA_026389655.1 Chloroflexota bacterium | reverse complement strand
GAAGGCATGGAATCCGGCGGGCATATCGGCGATACTGCCACCTTTCCCCTGATACCGCAGATAGCAGATGCGGTCAAAGTCCCTGTCATAGCGGCAGGCGGGATCGCAGATGGGCGCGGGCTGGTCGCAGCCCTGGCACTGGGCGCGCAGGGGATACAGATGGGTACACGGTTTATTTGCTCAACCGAGTGCATTGCGCACCCGCGATTCAAGGAACAGATCATGCAGGCACGTGACAGGTCCACAACCGTGACCGGGATTACCACCGGGCACCCGATACGCTGCCTGGCCAACCGGTTCACCAGGGAATTCTCAGCCCTCGAGAAATCCGGCGTACAGCCTCAGGAGCTTGAAGACCTTGGCAAGGGCAGGATGTTCAAAGGGGTGATATCAGGAGATATTGAGCAGGGCTCAATGATGGCCGGCCAGATATCCGGCCTGATAAAGGAAATCAAGCCTGCCCGTATGATAATCGAAGATATTATGGCCGAGGCCAGCTCGGTGATCAAAGCGATAAGCTGCGCAAGCTGCCAGGAAATCTCCCTGTGACGGAAAAATCGAAAACGGCATATGTTTTCCCCGGGCAGGGATCGCAGGCAGTCGGCATGGGCCTGGATATTTACTCGCGCTTCCCGTCTGCCAGGGCTGTCTTTGATGAAGCTGACAAAGCCCTGGGATTCTCAATTTCCAAATTATGCTTCGAAGGTCCTGAAGAGGAGTTGACCCGGACTATCAATGTGCAGCCGGCGGTACTGACGGCCGGCATCGCATATTTAAATGCAGCCCGCTCTGCAGATCCCGGCCTTTTGCCGCCGCCATCCTTTGTAGCGGGGCACAGCCTTGGTCAATATACAGCGCTCGTTGCCGCCGGGGTACTCGACCTGGCCGACGCCGTTAGACTCGTCCGCGAAAGGGGCCGCCTGATGTACGAAGCGGGACAAGCACAGCCCGGTAGCATGATAGCCGTGATCGGCGCAGATAACGCCCTTATAGATGAAATCTGCGCCCTGGCCGGGACCCAGGTCTCCAACATCAATTCTCCCGGGCAGGTAGTTGTCAGCGGGTCATTGCCGGCATTGGATGAGTTTAAAAAGCAGGCCGCAGACAAAGGCATCCGAAGGTTAATAGTCTTGAAGGTAAGCGGCGCCTTCCATTCACGCCTGATGGAGCCCGCCGCCGAAGGTTTAAAAAAAGCCATCTCGCAATGCAATTTCAAGCCGCCGGCCGTCCCGATAATATCAAATGTAACTGCGGATATACTCAATGACCCGCAAGAAATAAAAAAGGAGCTCATCGACCAGATAACCCATTGTGTTCAATGGCAACGGTCAGTAGAGAACATGATAAATAACGGCGTAACCGCCTTTTACGAGATCGGCCACGGGCAGGTGCTCAGCGGCCTGATTAAACGTATTAATACGGAAGTCCAGGTCAGCCATATCGCCGACCTGGTCAAGGTGGCCAACTGATTTTTACCGGAGCCTGCTATGCCTGTTGATTTCACCAGAGAAGATAAAACTGTAATTATTACTTTGAACCGGCCGGAAGCGCTCAATGCTTTTGATCCTGAACTGGCCGGGGCTTTCAGCAAGGCGCTGATAGATTTCATGGAGGACGACAGCCTGTGGGTCGGGATCATTACAGGCGCAGGCAATGCGTTCTCTGTGGGCGCCGATATCGCCACACTGCTGCCCGGGCTCAAAGCAAACTCAGAAAATCAATTCAAAGCAGCGCCGAACATTATGCGGGGCCTGAAATTGTGGAAGCCTGTTATCGCTGCTATCAACGGTGCGGCATTGGGCGGCGGACTCGAATTGGCGCTGGCATGTGATTTGAGAATAGCCTCAGAGAACGCTATGTTCGGCTTCCCCGAAGTATCGCTGGGCCTTATCCCCGGATGGGGCGGCACACAGAGGATCACCAGGGCAGTTCCTGCCGCTATCGCAGCGGAACTTCTATTCCTGGGGCGTCCCATCAGCGCAGCAAGGGCCCTGCAGACCGGGTTGGTAAACAAGGTGGTGCCCCGGTCCGACCTGATGACAGCAGCTAAAAACATGGCATCGGGCCTGTGTAAATCCGCCCCCCTGGCCGTCAGGATGGCCAAGCAGGCCATGATACAGGGACTGGACCTCTCCCTGGAATGGGGACTGGAACTGGAAAAATCACTGAATGATTACCTGGTTACCACCGAAGATTTTGATGAAGGCTGCAAGGCACACCTTGAGAAAAGGAAGCCGGTTTTCAATGAAAGGTAGTACCGGCGCCGCAGGAGAACAATGGATAATTTGAACATAAAGAAAGTGGGCGTGGTGGGCTGCGGACTCATGGGCAGCGGCATTGCCGAAGTAGTGGCCGCTGCCGGTTATGATGTCGTGGTTTTGGAGGCCGATAGCGAGTTACTCGATAAGGGAAACAAATTGATAGACGGTTCGCTGGCAATGTCAGTCCGCAGGGGAAAGATGACTGAAGCCGACATTACCGCGAGTAAAGGCAGGATTAAATACACGCTGAATATGGCGGACTTCCGGGATTGCGACCTGGTAATCGAAGCCGTCACCGAAAATATGGAGCTGAAAAAGAAGATATTCAATGAGCTCGACCAGGCCTGCAAGGATGGAGCTATCCTGGCCACAAACACGTCATGCCTCTCCATTATCGATATCGCATCCGTAACCGGCAGGATGGACAGGGTGCTGGGCCTGCATTTCTTCAATCCTGTGCCGGCCATGAAATTATTGGAGATCGTGAGAACTATCGCTACGGGCGAAGCAACCCTTGAAACTGCAAAAGCTTTCGGGCAGTCCATCGGCAAGACGGTAGTTATCGCCCCGGATATCCCGGGGTTCATAGTCAACCGCCTGCTCATGCCCTTCTTCCTGGAGGCCATAAGGCTGGTGGAATCCGGCCAGGCGAGCAAAGAAGATATCGACCGTGCAGTAATGCTGGGACTTAACCATCCGATGGGGCCTTTGAAGCTGGCAGATTTCGTAGGACTGGATACTGCCTGTTTTATCTCCGAGGCAATGTATAAGGAGATGAGTGATACGAGGTTTGCCCCACCGGTCCTGCTTAAGAAAATGGTCGCCGCCCGCCGTTACGGCCGTAAAACAAAGAGGGGATTCTACGATTACGGTTAGGCCATGCAGCAGGGATAACCTTGAGCATGCCGGTCCCACATATCTTTTCAATATATCAATATTTCATCAATTATCAGGAGTATCAAGATGATCATTGCCGTAGATGCCGCCGGGGGAGATTACGCTCCGCAGGAGATAGTAAAAGGCGCCGTAGAGGCTTCTTCGGTCAAATCCGGAGAGGCTTCGGCATTCGTATCCGCCGGAAATACCGGGGCGGTACTGGCCTCATCATTTTTACTGCTCGAAAGGCTGCCCGGCATTGAACGTCCGGCCATATGCGTGGTCGTCCCCGTCAGTACCGGAGGCCCGTTTCTCCTGCTGGATGCCGGCGCCAATGCAGACTGCCAGCCGCGTTTCCTTGTCCAGTTCGCTATCCTGGGTGCGGCCTTCGCCCGCCTATACCTCGGCATTAAATCGCCGCGTATCGGCCTTTTAAACAATGGGGAGGAAGAGCTCAAAGGCAGCAGCCTGACTAAAGAGACCTATCAGTTGCTTAAGGAAACCGGCATGAATTTTATCGGCAACATCGAAGGGCAGGACATCTTGAAGGACAGGGCGGACGTGCTGGTCACGGACGGCTTCACCGGTAATATCGTACTGAAGACCATGGAAGGTTTTGGTGATATGCTGCAAGACCTGCTTAGTCTGAAAAAAGAAGCTCCCAAATCCTCGGGCAACGGCCAATTCGGTACGCTGATAAAACACATGGACTTCAGCGAATCCGGCGGCTCCTGCCTTCTCGGGTTAAGAGGCAACGTGATCATCTGCCACGGGCGCAGCAAAGCCCGAGCCATTAAGAACGCCATCAAGTTTGCCGGACAGGCTGCCGGCGCGGCCATGGCTGAAGCAATTACAAATGAACTAAAGCAGTGTAAGTCCAACACTTAGAAAAGAGAATTTAATTTGATATGAAAGAAAAACGTCGGGTTGTAATAACGGGTCTCGGGATGATCACCCCGCTGGGTACCGGTGTCAGCAAGAACTGGGAAGCCCTGTGCCGGGGACAATCAGGTGTCGGCCCCCTGACCAGGTTCAACGCCTCACACCTGAAATGTCAGGTTGCCGGCGAGATAAAAGATTTTAAACCGCTCGATTACCTGGATGGCAAATTTATCAGGAGGTTTGATCCGCTCCACCAATATGCCGTAGCATCGGCCAAAATGGCCTTCGAGGATTCCGGCCTTCCACGAGTAGCCGCCGACCCATCCCGCATGGGAGTAGTTATGGGAACGTCCGTGGGCGCCCATACTTCTTTCAAAGCAACCTATGCCCCACCCGGACCGGTCCCCACAAAAACTCCTCCGTTTTTTATAATGAACGCTGCTGGAAATATGGTAGCAGCCGTAACAGCCATAGAATTCGGCTGCCGGGGGCCGCACCATTGTGTGATGGACGCCTGTGCCTCCGGTTCAAATGCCATAGGCCTCGGGTTCAGGACGATTCAACATGACGAAGCTGATATCATGATCACCGGCGCATCCGAATCGCCGCTGGTCGAGCCCCTGATTGCATCGCTCGACGCGCTGGGAGCACTGTCATCCAAAAGAAACAGGGAACCTCAGAAAGCCTGCCGTCCCTTCGACGGCGACCGCGACGGGTTCGTATCCGGGGAAGGCAGCGGGGTCCTGATTTTAGAATCGCTTGACCACGCGCTGGACCGTGGGGCGCACATTTATGGCGAGATCACAGGATACGGCAATAATTGCGACGCCTACCATTACACCGCGCCAAAAGCAGAGACCCAGGCCGAATGCATCAAGCTGGCGCTTAAGGACGCCGGCCTTTCGCCGCAGGATGTCGATTATATTAATGCCCATGGCACATCAACCATATTGAGCGACGCCGGCGAAACAGCCGCTATCAAGGCCGCCCTGGGAGAGCATGCAGGAAAGGTCCCGGTAAGCTCTACCAAATCGGCCACCGGCCATTTATGGGGAGCCTCAGGTGCAGTGGAAGCGATATTCACTCTGCTTACGATCAAGAACGGCATCATACCGCCAACGATCAATTACGAGGTCCCCGATCCGGCATGTGACCTTGACTACGTACCCAACACCGCCCGCAAAGCCGATGTGAAAATAGCTTTATCCAATTCCTTCGGCTTCGGGGGAATCAACGGCACACTGGTATTAAAACGATATTAAATGATGAGGATCACCATCACCCCTGCCCCTCTTCCTCAAGGAAGAGGGGTTTACCTTCAGGTGCGCCCGCAGTCCCGGCTTTCGGGCGGGTTTAAAACCCGCCCCTACGATCGAAATCAGAGCCACGTAGGGTGAGGTGGAATTACCCCCTCAATTTATAGGATGGATTCCGCTTTATCTTTTTGCACTATGGCGGCCTGCGCGGCGGTGAGCTTGGCAATGGGCACCCTGAACGGACTGCAGCTCACATAATCAACATTGATTGCGTGGAAGAACTTGATCGAGGTCGGTTCGCCGGCCTGCTCCCCGCAAACTCCGATAGGTATGTCCTTCTTCGAACGGCGCGCCCAGAATATGGCAGTCTCCATAAGACGTCCCACGCCCTTGATATCGATGATCTCAAAAGGATTGTCTTCGAGGATGCCGATTTTAAGGTATGCAGACAGGAACTTCTTTTCAGCGTCCTCCCGGCTGAACGAATAAACCGCCTGGGTAAGATCGTTGGTGCCGAAGGATAGAAAGTCCGCCACTTCGGCCAATCGTCCCGCCCTCATGCAGGCACGGACCGTCTCCATCATCGTTCCAAGCTTAAGTGTCGATCCCTCGGTACAGCTTTTTTTAATCATAATCAGTTCCTGCAGGGTAATGACCTGCGGGATCATTATTGACACATCGGCCGGGACCTCCTTCCTGGCGGCTTCTATAGCCTCAACCTGCATTTTGTATATTTCAGGATTGGTAACTGCCACACGCACTCCCCTGTGCCCGAGCATCGGGTTTATCTCCTTGAGCTCGGCTATACGCTGCTTCGTTTTGGCGTCGGTGGTCTCCGTTTCAGAGGGGAGAAACTCGTGAAGCGGCAGGTCGAGGAGCCTGATAATAATAGGCAGCCCTTTTAACTCCTTGAACAGGACGATGAAATCCTCTTTCTGGAGTCTGCTGAGATGTTCCAGCGCTTTAGTCTTCTTAGCCCCGGTCTCCGCCATGATATATTCCCTGATGGCTGACAGGCGTTCCGGACCATTGAACTGCCTTTCCGTCCGGCAGAGACCGATGCCCTCTGCGCCCATCTTGATAGCCTGCGCCACCATTTCCGGCATATCTGCATTTGCCCTGACCCCCAGTCGCTTCGCTCCATCCAGCCAGGTAAGCAGTTCTTTGAACTCCCCTATCATCGCCCCTTCCTCAAGGGGAATCGTGCCGATATACACCGTGCCCGCGGTCCCGTCAATGGTTATAGTATCGCCATCGTGAACGGTCTTACCTTTAGACGTGAACATTTTCCCTTTAAGATCAATCTCGATGTCTTCAGCCCCGCAGACACATGGTTTGCCCATGGCCCTGGTCACAATGGCAGCGTGGGACGTAAGCCCGCCCCTGGAAGTCAGCACGCCATCTGCGGCAGCGATGCCCTGGATATCATCCGGGCTGGTCTCCTGCCTCACCAGGATGGACGGGATGCTTTTCTTTGAGAGAATCATGGCCTCTTCGACGGTAAATACTACGCGCCCGCTTACGGCGCCGGGAGCTGCTGCCAGTCCTTTGGTCAGAGGCTCATGAGGTTGGGCTGATTTTATATGCTTGTGCAAAAGCGCAC
>JAPLHL010000487.1 GCA_026389655.1 Chloroflexota bacterium | reverse complement strand
AGCAGATCGAGAAAATGATACGTGCCTGGAATTCTTTTGGGTTCCGGATTTTCCTTCAGTAGGTCATCTACTGAAGTAACTATAATTCGCTTTATTTTGGCATTCTTTTTAACCTTGTCAACGATTTCCATGGAGCTGTCCATACAAATGAGCGTTTCGGCTCCGGAACCTTCTATTTCCCTCATCAACTCATATTCCTTGTGCAATGTGCTGCATGGAACATGGGTAGCGCCCGTTTTCAATATGCCGAAATCACTGATGATAAATTGAGGGCTGTTAAGCAAATGGGTTGCCACACGGTCGCCTGGTTTAACACCGAGGTCTGCAAGCGCATGGGCAAACTTGTCCACCATTTTTTTCAGCTCTGCGAAGGTAATTACCTTATCCATGAAATGTACAGATGGATTGTTGGGATAATCTTTGGCACTGTTGTCTAGAATTGAGAAAAGCGGCTCTTTAGGATAAGGCTTAAGTGTTGAGGGTAGAACAGTTATCCCCTGTCCTCCAAGATCGTATTGTTTTAACCATGGTTTACTAGCTACGGATGCCATGTCAACCTCGGTTGATGCGATCAGTCTACATTTGCCTTCCTGCTGCCGCACCCTCGGCAATTGCATCCAGCGCCTTCCGCTGATCGGCCGCATCGCCAATCACGTACATCTCGGCGACCTTGCCTTTGGCTTCTGTGGCCAGTTGATTCACCGGCTTTACACCCACAGCAAGTACCACTCCATCAACGTCCTGTATGGTTTCTTCGTGCCCCCCCTTTTCATAGAGGACGGTGTTTCCTTCAATGGCTTTCACCCTGGCCTGTGCAATAACTTTCACACCGTTAATCGCAAGACGTGAAAGGAGTCCAGGCCTTAACATAATATTAACATCAAGTGCGATGTCCTCCGTTGAAGCAATCACGGTGACGCTCTTGTTGCCTTCACCCAGTAAATCGGCTATCTCCGCCCCCAATTCTCCCCCTCCGACCACAACGATGCTGGCCGGCGTGAAATCAATATGGAACGGTACCCATGCTTTGCCGCAGAGTATATCCCAGGCGGTGACTACGTTGGGACCATCGGCGCCCTTTATTTTTACATCGGTTTGCCATGCGCCGGTAGCCACGACCAGCACATCAGGTTTCTCTTTTTCTATTTCATTTAAGGTCAAAGCCGTATTGAGCTTCACCTTTACACCGGTTTTGGCAACCTGGTTTGATAACCATATTACAGTTTCGGATAGTTCCTGCTTTGTCGGCGGTACGCAGGCCAGGTTCAATTGCCCGCCCAATTTCCCCGATTTTTCAAAGAGTGTCACATCATGGCCGCGAATTGCAGCAACTCTGGCAGCTTCCATCCCGCCGGGACCACCTCCCGCCACAAAGACCTTTTTACGTTTTGGTGCGGCTGTTATCTCCATTTCCTTTTCTTTACCTACAGCCGGATTTACCGTGCAGGTGATTGCCACGCCGAAATTAAGCCGTTGTACGCAGCCTTCATTACAGCCGATACAAAAATTGATGTCCTGAAGCTTGCCGCCCTTGGCCTTTGCCGGTAGCTCTGGATCGGCAATAAGTGCACGGCCCATAGATACCAGATCGCAGCGCCCTTCACGCAGCACCATCTCTGCAATGACGGGATCATTTATACGGTTGGCGGCGATGACCGGTACGGTCAGGACTTTTTTCATCTCCTTAACCATGTTTGTATAATTAGCCATCGGTGTTCCCATATTGGCTATATTAGACACCCATTGGACCAGCTTCTGACCATATAGCAGGTCTGTAAATACTGACGTAGTAAAGTGAAAACAGTCTACGCCTGCATCTTGTAAAATAGGCGCCAGCAGCATAGTCTCTCCGAGCTTTCTCCCATTCGGCACAGCTTCCTCCAAATTGAGCCGGACCTGGATCGGGTAGTCTTTACCCACAATGCTGCGCGTATTTTTAATGACCTCAAGGGGAAATTTAAGTCGTCCCATCAGGCTGCCGCCATATTCATCAGTACGTTTGTTGGAATGCGGTGAGAGAAATTGGGAAAGCAGGTATCCGTGCGCCATGTGCAATTCTACCGCATCAAACCCGGCTTCCCTCGCCCTCACTACGGCATCTCCATATTTAGATAACAA
>JAPLHL010000060.1 GCA_026389655.1 Chloroflexota bacterium | reverse complement strand
GCGCTCTTATTTTCCTGGGCCTGCTCGATTTCAGCTTCAACCTGCAGAACGGTGTGTATGCTGTTTCGACTCTCGACCTGGTAATCAATGCTTTTATCAACGCCTGGTGCGTGGGTTTCGGCCTATTTCTCAGTATAGTCGTCGGCAAGTCGCTGTAACATAACTCCCCGGGCGCGGTTTTTCACTTAAACAGGAGGCTGATATGAAGGCAGTGCAGTTCAACATTTCCATTCCGCAGTATTTGGCTTTGAAGGCTTTGGGAGGGCTCAGCAAGAGCCTGTATTTCAAAGGCCCCCTGTCGCCAATTAAATTGGTGGATATCCCCGAGCCGCAGCTTACGTCGCCGGACTGGGTAAAGCTAAAAGTGCTCCGCTGTGGGGTCTGCACCAGCGACATCAATACCATCCTGATGAACAACTCGCCTGCCTGGTCTCCGTATACGTCCTTTCCCTCCGTGCTGGGGCATGAGTTTTCGGGACGGATCGTCGAGAAAGGCGCGGGCGTTGACGGCCTCCAGGCGGGTGATCTCGTGACCGTGTCCCCGGTCCTGAATTGCAAGGCCAGGGGGATCGAACCGGAGTGTGAAGCCTGCCGCAAAGGCCTGGCCTGCTGTGAGAATTGGGCCGAAGGCAAACTTCCTCCCGGCATGGCACTGGACCTGTGTGCCGGGACAATCGGCGGATATAGCGAGTATGTCCTCGCCCATAAGAGCCAGGTTTATAAGGTACCTGCCGGCGTGACGCCGGAAAATGCGGCACTGACCGAGCCGTTCTCCATCGCTCTGGAAGCGGTGCTGTCCAACCGGCCGGAAAAGGACGACCACATCCTCATCATTGGCGGCGGAGTTATAGGCAATATGGTCATCCGTGCCATCCGTGCTCTGGATATCACCTGCAAGATCACGGTCGCAGTCAGCTCCAACTTCACAGCGGAGCTTTCCAAAAAAGCCGGCGCAGATTCCACGATAACCGGCAAGGACCTGCTGAAAGAGGCGGCGAAGGTTACCGGCGGCAGGTGCTACAAGCCCCTGCTGGGACCCGACAGCATGATGCGCGGATTCGATAAGGTCTATGACTGTTTCTCACATTCGGACACGGTCAGCCTGGCCATCCTGTCAGCCAAAACCGGGGGCGTGATATCTCTCGTCGGCATCTCGAACCAGGTCAAGATCGATCCCACCGTGATATGGGTCAAGCTGCTCACCCTCAAAGGGTCGCTCTACTACGGCTTGCACGAATGGAAGGGAAAACGGCGGCATGTTTTCGAGATAGCACTGGATCTGATGTCCGGCAAGGGCCTCGACCTGCAAAGCCTCGTTACGCATAAGTTCAAGCTGGATGAATATCAAAAGATGGTCGAGGTCAATATCAACAAGGGCAAATATAAAGCCGTAAAGACCACGTTTGTTTATGAGTAGCACCCTTGTTGAATTGAATCAATGAGTTTATACTATGTAAGTTTTATTCTGTAGTCTGGTTTCCTGGGGCAAAATTCACTCTTTGAGGTATGCAGATGGGTAATGTGAATGCCAGTATTGATGGGAAAAAGGTCAGGGTCCGGGACGGGGCTACTATTCTTCAGGCTGCTGAATTCAGCGGGATCAAGATCCCCACATTGTGTCATATTAAAGACCAGCTTCCTGCAGGCGTATGCCGCGTGTGTGTGGTAGAGGTCGAAGGGTCGAGGACACTGGTCGGTTCCTGCCATACGCCCCTTTCGGAAGGGATGGTGATACATACCGCCTCGCCCAAAGTCACCGCGGCGCGCAAGGTGATCGTGGAGCTGATGCTTACGGGCCATACCGGCGATTGCGTGATAGATACCAATGCCGAGAATTGCAAGCTCCATAACCTGGCGTCCGATTACGAAGTGGGCGCTCCCAGGTTTAATGTAAATGCCCCCCGCTTCTATCCCGCCGAGGAGTCAAACCCCTACGTGCGCCGTAATATGTCCAAGTGCATACTCTGCCGCAAATGTGTCCTGGCCTGCAGCGCTATCGCCCATAAAAATATCCTGGGGCTGGCCTATCGCGGCTTCAAATCGAAAGTAGTGACCGGGTCCGACGGGCCGTTGACCAGCGAGGTGTGCCGGGACTGCGGCAGAGACTGCTTCCGATAAGACCGGGCGTTCAGCGCTTCTGCCTTCCCTGAAAACTGAAGTCCAGAAAAACGGCTACATTTCCAGTGAAATAATGTCCGGCGTGGCAAAACAGGCAGGCCTGCAAGTCAACGAGGTCTATGGGGTTGCTACTTTCTATTCTTATCTCCCCGTGGCGCCCACGGGTAAAAACGTTATCAAAGTCTGTAAATGCGTGCCGTGCAGTCTGAAAGATGTGCCCGAGGTAGTCGCCGGCATACGCAAGGCGATTGGCGTGGCCCCTGGCCAGACCACGGCGGACGGCAAGTTCTCATTGGAGATGGTGAACTGCATCGGCGCCTGCGACCAGGCGCCTGCCATGATGATCAACGATACGTTATATGGCAACCTGACTCCCGCTAAGATAGCGGATATATTGAGTACTTATTAGCCGAATATATTTAAATTAGGCCGCGGCAGGCGGTTGAGGACTATAGGTACAGCATAGATTTCTTGAGGCTCAGGAGGTTACACGTGGCGGAAAAGCGAATTGTACTGGGTAACTGCGGGGTTATCGATCCGCGCAATATTGATAGTCATATGGCGAAAGGCGGTTTCAAGGGCTTCGAGAAAGCCCGGAAAATGAAGCCCGGGGCCATCGTTGAAGAGGTGAAAAAATCGGGATTGACGGGCCGCGGGGGAGCGGGTTTCAAGACCGGCCTTAAATGGGAGCTTGCCCTGAGCGCCAAATCCAAGGACAAATACCTGATCTGCGATGCCGACGAGGGCGAGGTCGGCGCTTTCAAGGACCGGTATATTTTATCCAATGACCCCTTCGGACTGATCGAGGGTATGTGCATTGCCGGGCTGGCCATCGGGGCCAGGCAAGCCTACATTTACCTGAGGGCTGAATACCATTTCCTGAACGAGGTCCTCTGCAATGCCATAAGTCAGGTTAAAGAGAAAGGTTTTCTCAAGCATATGGATATCAGCGTATTTGAGGGCGCTGGCGCATATGTCTGCGGTGAGGAGTCGGCTCTGATGGAGTCCATCGAGGGGAAAAGGGGCGAGTCCCGCTATAAGCCGCCCTACCCGCCGACCCGCGGTCTCTGGGATAAGCCGACAATAATAAATAATGTAGAGACCCTGATGAATGTACCCCATATCATCAATAACGGCGCTGCCTGGTTCAGCGACCTTGGCACGCCTAAAAGCAAGGGCACCAAGGTCTTCAGCGTGAGCGGCGACGTTAAAAGGCCCGGTGTTTACGAGATGGAGATGGGGGGGCCCCTTAAGGAGTTGGTGGTTGACCTGGCCGGCGCAGATGATATCAAGGCTGTCCAGATTGGCGGAGCCACGGGTAATATCCTGCCTGCTTCGATGATGGATGTGCGGCTTTCTCATGAGACCTGCCTCGGCTCCGGCGCAGTCGTGGTCTTGAATTCAAGCCGTGACATTATCGACATCGTCTACAACAATGTGCCATTTGTGAACGAGGAGTCCTGCGGCAAATGCACCCCGTGCCGCGAGGGGTCCGAGGTCATGATGGAAATCTACGGCAGGCTGACTCGCGGTGAAGCTAAAGAAGGTGATATTGAGGCGCTGGAGGACCTGTCGAATACCATGGCTCTGGCATCTTTGTGCGGATTGGGACAGGCCGCGGCAGTGCCGGTGCTGGATTCGTTGAAATATTTCAGGGAAGAATATAACAACCGTATCGACCAATCGATGTTCCTGCGC
>JAPLHL010000471.1 GCA_026389655.1 Chloroflexota bacterium | reverse complement strand
AAAGATACGCTTACGGAAGAATGACGCTCTGCATCGCCTGCTTAGAATCGATAAATTATTGACTCGTCTCTCTTACCGCTTCAGACCGCAGCTCCATCACTTCGTTTCCATCGCTATCTTGTGAAATCCGGATGTAGTCATGAAACCGGCCGGGTTTGAGCAAACCAATTGTAAGGTGATACAGGGCGAATAGTTCCATGGAGAACGGCAGGTATCCGAAATAGCCGAGCAGGGGCATTTCAAAGATGTGGAGGAAGTTGAAGAAGGGTATATAATATATCCACTTCGGATATGAGTAAAAGTTCCACATCTCCCAGAAAAAACCGCATATGATACACCCGACCCACAAAGCCAGTAGCGGTCGCCAGTTGCCTACGGAAATGTACTGGAGAAGTGTACGGTTCTTCAGCCAGAAATTCAGCGGTTCGAGCATTAAATAGATTGATAGCCAGACAAAACAAAAAAAGTAAGTAGGCCAGATCAACATCAATAGCAGCATAATAAGGCCTGCAGCAAAGAGGGCAATCAATCTGGCCGGAGTTATTTCAAATCGGAGGTTGGATTTTATTCTGTTGATCCAGGTGAATGTACCGGCCAGCTCGGCCGTGCCGAATACGGCAGGCATGACCGTCGAAAAGCTCAGTGAAGAATACAGAAAATACTCAGCATCGGTGAAGTATTGCTCGCCCAGGTAGTACCAGTTTTGCGTGCGCAGGTTTATAATTTCAAAAAGCCACCATGCCGGCACGGAAATTAGAAAGAGAGCCGCATAGGCGCCGGGACTGCGGGTCAAGAGCGAATGGCCTTTCCGAGTGAAAACCATGGCGTCGACAGTGAGGCAATATCCCAGCCACATGGGGAAGAATCCCCACTGAGTGCGCAGTCCAGAAAGATACCAGTTCAGAATCCAGAATGTGATGGCCAGTCCGGAACCGAGCCACCCGTAAACTGGCCAGTTCCAAACACGTGATGTCAATTTCATATCCATTGCAACACCTGTTTGCAACTTGATACGAAAACGGAGAACAAAAAAAGAGAATAATTATGGTGAAAAGTTAACGCCACTATAAACCTCTAAGAATTTATCCAATTTAATTTTGCCTGTCAAGTTGTTCGCTCTTCTTTGAGTATTTGTTGAAAAAAAAGAAAAAGTGTAATAGATATTCAGTCCTGATCAATGTCCGAGAAAAGGGAGGAAGTCATAATGAAGGAAAGAAAGTCTGGTTGCGAGGGTGAGACTGATAAGAGAATTCTTACAAGGATGTTGCTTGATGGGGAGATTACAGAGAAGGATTTGCAAGCCTACCTTAAGGAACTTCCCGACGTGTCATCCTGTGCGGATGAGATAGAAATAGAGTAATCCGGCTGGTGGATGACGTTCTTGCACGGAAGGGCTTATGCTCGCTGATTCGCATGCACATCTGGAGATGAAGGAATTCGACCGCGACAGGGCCGAAGTTATAAACAGAGCTGAAGACGCGGGAGTTGACCTGATTGTAACGGTTGGCACGACCCTGGATGATTGCAGAAAGGCGGTTTCCATTGCCGGGAAGTATAAGAATGTGTATGCGGCGATTGGTATTCATCCCCA
>JAPLHL010000433.1 GCA_026389655.1 Chloroflexota bacterium | reverse complement strand
TGGATGAGGGACAATAATATAGGTTTTTGTTGTGTTGATGAGCCGCAGCTTCCGCGCTTACTTCCGCCCTCCGCTGAAGTAACCGGCGATATCGGTTATATCCGCTTTCATGGGCGTAATGAAACCAAATGGTGGAACCATGAACATGCCTGGGAAAGATATGATTATACGTATAAGCCAGAAGAGTTGGAAGAATGGCTACCGCGGATTGCACAAATAAGCAGGGTTGCCGGGAAAACCTTCATTTTCGCAAATAACCATTGGAAGAGCCAGGCTGTCGACACTATCAGGCAAGTGCGCTCCATGCTTGACCAGCTCGTGTTGTGATTTAATTTATCATAGGTTAGAATAAATCACTTGTAGTTAATGTTGAGAGAAGGGGCTTTGCCGAAGCAGTTGCCGATATCGACAATGCAATTAAAAAATATGAATTTGATACTTTCGATAAAGAATGTCTGCATCACGTAATCGATTAACGTGGTGGAATGGTCTTGTATTCCTGCTTATCGCATCAGCAGTTGTTGTTTTAGATCAACTAAGCAAGCAATGGATTAATGCTAACATCCCGCCCGGTGGTTCGCTTCCTGAGATTGGTCAGCTAACCATAGTGAATATCCAGAATACGGGGTCCGCCTTCGGCCTTTTTCCCAACCAGGCTTTTCTGCTAAGTGTAGTAGCCATTGCGGGACTGATAGTGGTACTGATGTTTTTCCGCTATTTCAGTGAGCTCGGGTTTTTAGGCGGCATAGCATTGAGCCTGATTTTCGCTGGAGCTCTGGGTAACTTGATTGACAGGCTCAGAGTGGGGCATATAACAGATTTTATATACGTACGATTGTGGGGCAATTTTTTCTGGCCGGCCTTTAATGTAGCTGATTCAGCCATTACCGTCGGCGCTATTTCCCTCGCAATTATTGCACTGGTCACAATGAGGAAGAAGGATGAGTCAGGGCCAAAGCCCGGAAAAAAGGACGTTTGACGTCCGCGATGAGGGCGGACGCCTTGATAAATACCTGGCTGATGCCTGCCCCGATATAACGCGTTCACACATTCAGAAGCTCATTCAAAATGGTTATGTGACCGTGAATAACGTCATAGAGCGCCCTTCCTGCAAACTCAGACGCGGAGATCAAATTGAAATCCTGATTCCCCCGCCGGGTCCTTCCGTACTCGTGCCTGAAGATATCCCTTTTGATGTTATATATGAAGACCCGGATATTGTAATCATAAATAAGCCGGCGGGGTTGACGGTCTACCCTGCACCCGGTCATCCGGGGCACACGCTCGCCAACGCTTTATTTAAAAAGTTTCCTGATCTTGCGGGGTTTGGGAGTTCACTGCGGCCTGGAATAGTACACAGGCTGGACAAAGATACATCAGGCTTGATGGTCGTCGCCAGGAATGAAAAAGCCCGCCTTTTCCTTATCAACGAATTCAAGTCCCGCAATGTTAAGAAATGTTATTTTGTTCTGGTTAAGGGTAAGCTTGAGCCGCAGAGAGGGGCGATCGATGCCCCCATCGGCCGGGACCCTGCCAACCGTAAACGCATGGCTATTGTATCCAAAGGCAGGGAGGCCAGGACCGATTACCGCGTTGTCGAATACCTGGACGGTTACTCACTGGTGGAAGCACGTATCCAGACGGGCAGAACTCACCAGATCAGGGTACACTTCTGTGCCATAGGCCACCCTGTGTTCGGGGATAGAGTATATGGGGTTAAATCAAAGCTCCTCAGCAGGCAGTTCCTGCATGCGTATTGCCTGGAATTAAAACTCCCGTCAGACGAAAAAAAGCATTCATTCACATTGGACTTACCTGAGGATTTAAAGAATGCACTTAGGGAATTACGCCGTCATTAAAATGGAATCTGTTGCTATTGTAATGCTGATGTGATAAATTTTACTCAAAAGAGAGGTTTCAAAAATGAGGCCACAAGATAGATTCGGTCAAGCAAAAAAGGATCCTACAAGCGGCCAGAAGGACATCTACAATCAGATCTCCGCTCAACCGTCCCAGGAAGATTTTTCAACCTTCGAGACCGACAATGCCAACAGGCGCAATGAGCTGCTGTTTAACATTACCACGCAGATCGAAGAGACAAAGGGCAAGCTTAGACAGGCAGAGCAGTTGGTTGAAAGATTGAGGCAGAGCCTGAGAGAATACGAGGAAATGTACAAAACTCTGACCAAGGGTAAAGGCAAGGAGAAATAGGGCTACATTTTCCGTATTTCGGTCACTCTGTAGAATCCGGTCTTTTGGAATGGCGGTAAAAGGTCCACCCTGTATCTTGCAGTCATCCGGCTGCCCGACAAGGAGTCAGTGTGAAAGATAAACGGAAGGAGTACGCTCTTGAGTACGCCGGATTCTGGATCAGATTGGCTGCCAGCCTCGTCGATTTAGCGATTCTATTAGCGGGCCTTTACGTATTATACTGTGTGATATCGCAATCTTTTTTCTGGATTTTCCCTGATATTCCAAGAGTGATTGCCTCTTTGGATGATATTTCAAAGGGGGCGCACGTGTCCGGAGGCATAATCTGGTTAATGGCAACTACATCGCTTGTCTTCCTGATTGGATGTACTATTTATTTTATTATCTGCTGGGCCACTACCGGCCAGACAGTTGGGAAACTTAGTGTGGGCATCAAAGTAATCCGCACTGACAGCTCACCTGTTGATTTGAAATATGCGTTTTTCCGTTTTCTGGGAAGCGTACTGTGTGTTGCGACCCTTGGAATAGGTTTTATTTTAATTGCTTTCGATAACTGTAAACAGGGGCTGCATGACCGTATGGCGGATACCTACGTGGTTAAGCTTCCGGTAAAGCAGGTTGCTTACGATCAATCTCTTGCAGGAGGCAGTATTGGATAACACATCTAGTCAGGTCAGGGTGCGTTTTGCTCCCAGTCCAACCGGGTATCCGCATGTAGGTAATATCCGGACTGCCCTTTTCAACTGGCTTTTTGCGCGGCATGCCAACGGTGTTTTTATCTTGCGCATTGAGGATACGGACCAGGCCCGCAAGGTGGAAGGCGCAGTTGAAATCATTATGGACAGCCTGAAATGGCTCGGTATGGTCTGCGATGAAGGTCCAATCTTTCAATCACAAAGACTGGAAATGTACCGCAAATACGCGGACCAGCTTGTGCGTGAAGGTAATGCATATTGTTGCTTCTGTTCTTCGGAAAGGCTTGAAAGCATGCGTAAGGACCAGATTGCCCGCAAACTTCCTCCGGGCTATGATAGGCGCTGCCGTGAATTGACGGACGAGCAGATAAAAGCAGCGAAAGCATCAGGGATAGTACCTGTCGTGCGTTTCAAATCACCTCTTAACGGACAGACTACCGTCACCGACCTTATCCGTGGGGAAGTGGTCTTTGATAACAGTACACTGGACGACTTCGTGCTGATGAAATCCGATGGATTTCCAACCTACCACCTGGCGAACATAATTGATGATCATTTTATGAACATATCGCATGTCATGCGTGCGGAAGAATGGCTTTCCAGCACGCCACGGCATTTGCTGCTTTATCGTGCATTCGGCTGGCAGCCGCCTCAATTTGCTCACCTGCCTATGATACTGGGCCCCGATAAATCCAAGCTTAGCAAGAGACACGGCGCTACGGCCATTAACGAATACCGCGATAAAGGCTACCTGCCGGAGGCGATGATAAATTTCCTGACTCTGCTGGGGTGGTCGTTGGACGATAAGACCGAAATCATGGGAAGCGAACAAATCATAAAGAATTTCTCGATAGAAAGGGTGAGCAAGACGGCAGCAGTATTTAACATGGACAAACTGGAGTGGATGAATGGTGTTTACATACGAAACCTCGCTCCGGAAGAATTCGCTGCCAGGAGCCTTCCTTTCGTAGAACGTGACCTGCCGACGGCAATCCAGAGACCTATTGATATCAGTTATTTAAAGCAAATAGCCCCTCTGGTACAGGAGAGGGCCAAGACATTGGGTGAAGTCCCACAACTGATAGATTTCTTTTTCGCTGATAAATTGGTGTATGACACAGCTCTCTTACAGGGGAAGCTGGAAAAAAGCCAGGCGATAGCTGTGCTTCGCAACTCTCTGTCAGCCCTGGAAAGCCTGCAAGATTGGAAGACGGAGCCGATGGAGTCTGCCGTACGTCCCCTGACAGAGGAAGTAGGTTTGAAAGCCGGTCCTTTCTTCGGCGTTTTGAGGGTGGCTGTTACAGGCCGGACTGCTTCTCCCCCGCTGTTTCAGACTATGGAAGTGTTGGGCAGGGAACGCTGTATGGGAAGGTTGAACGAAGCATTGAACAGGCTACTGTGAATATATAAGGAAATCAAATTGAATCGACAGAATAACAACCGGGCTGATCTGGACTTTGTTTTTCACCCAAAATCTATAGCGGTAATCGGGGCTACCGCAGGCGAAATATTTATCTATAATGCTGCAAACCTGTTTTTAAAGGCACTTATTGATTTCGGATATCCGGGTAAGCTATACGCTGTCGGCAAGAGTGGAGGAGAAGTTGGAGGATGGAAAATATATCCGAGCGTATTGGATATACCTGATGAAGTGGATTTTGTTACAGTTGCCATACCTAACCGATTTATACCGCAGTTAGTAGATGAATGCGGACGGAAGGGCGTCAAAATCATGCATCTGTTCGTCTCCGGTTTCGGAGAAATCGAAGATAAAGTCGGCATGCAATTACAGGAGGAAATGCTGCGCATTGCCAGCAAATATAACATACGTATCATTGGCCCTAATTGCATGGGGGTATATTGCCCTGCTTCCCGCTTGACGATGGCGATTAATTTTTCTGAAATATCCGGGGATGTGGGTTACCTTGCGCAGAGTGGGGGGCAATGCATCCTGGGGATACGTGAAGCAAACCTCCGCGGCATATATTTCAGCAAAGCGGTAAGCTATGGTAATGCGGCCGACGTAAACGAATGCGATTTGCTGGAATACTTTGCCAATGATCCGGAGACCAATATCATCACTGCCTACATAGAAGGCACAAATGAC
>JAPLHL010000238.1 GCA_026389655.1 Chloroflexota bacterium | reverse complement strand
ATTATTCTTTCTATATATAGAACTGATTTTCAATAAGAACAGTTTAGCAAGGCAATGTTAATTTCTAATTAACGTTATGTTACAAATTTGTAAATTGTCGCCAGTAACGCGAAATCGTGATAAGCTTCTTTAGAAGCCCGTAACACATATTAGGAGGGACCTGTCCATTGGACACCAAAATACTGGTAGCCTACGCATCAAAACATGGAATGACTGAGGAGATCGCCAATAAGATAGGAGAGACGCTTCGACAGTCCGGCTTTCAGGTTGATGTACTGCCGGTCAAACGTGTAATAAAACCGGAAACATTTAAGGCGGTTGTACTGGGGAGTGCGTTTTATATAGCGATGTGGAGAAAGGACATGGTGAAGTTCCTCGAGAAAAACGAGAAGCTGTTGTCCGAACGTCCGGTGTGGCTCTTTTCCAGCGGCCCGATGGGTGAAGGCGACCCGGCAGAATTATCGCAGGGCTGGCGATTTCCTGAAGCGCAAAGGTCAATGATCGAGCGCATCAAGCCGCGCGATGTGACGATCTTCCACGGGGCCATCAATATCAAGAAGATGAGTTTCCTGGAGAAATGGGTGCTAAAGAACGTAAAGGCCCCGACCGGGGATTTCCGTGATTGGGACGCAATTAATAAGTGGGCCGGATCTGTCGCTGCAGCGTTGAAGAGATAAAGCTATACGCCAGATATATACACTATAATATTTTCTTAAATAGCCAGGCATTTGAGAGGTTGTTATGAAAAACGGTGAGTCATTTTCATTCGACGAAATCACAAGCGCCGAAAGAATTGAAGTAGGGACCCCTTCTTTTATAAAAGCTACGGATGGAATAAACCTGGCCTATTACGCGACGCGAGCTGCAAGCCCTGTTGCATCACTGGTCTTCCTGCATGGCGGCGGGGCCTACAGCGGAGGAGGTTATCAATACCTGGCAAAGGGGCTGGGCGCAAAATACAACGTATCTGTTTACCTGCTGGACATACGGGGCCACGGGAACTCCGAAGGGCCTAGGGGCGATTCATCGGCAGTTGACCAGGTTTGGAAAGACGTACAGCAATTCTGCGATTTCGTCCATGCCGGCAGTCCGCAACTGCCGCTGTACCTGGGAGGGCACTCATCGGGCGGCGGCCTGGTCCTGAATTATCTCAATTGGAGAAAGAACCCGGATATATCCGGAGATATATTTGTATCGCCGGAGCTCGGCTACAAATTAGGGACGGCAAAGCAGGGTAATTCCACCCCATTTGCCAGGGCGGACATCGACGTATTTATGAAATACGGGGCGTCGCTCGGCACCGAGTACGGAAATACAATGGCGGTTTTTTTCAACTATTCCGAAGAGGTACTCAAGGAACAGCCGCTATTCATTAATTCGATAACCTGTAATATGGCCATGGCACTTACACCGGATAATCCGCAAGAACAATTCAACAAAATAGACAAGCCGTTTGCCCTATTCGCAGGGGAGAACGATGAACTATTCGACGTGGAAAAAGTCCTCGGCTATGCAGAGTTGCCAAAGAAGGAAATCAGAGAAAAATCAATAGTGCGGGCTATAAAAGGCGCCAAGCACCTGTCAATCCTGCTGGCAGCAGATGAATTAATCGGAGACGCGATACGGACGATAGGCCGATAGTAAAAACCGGATTTGAGCTAAGTGTTGAGCTCTAAGACTTGAGCACCTGATATAGCCGCGCAATATTCATACGCTGTACGACCTGCGCCAGCGACTCGGTACCGACTTCCATGGGATAGCGGTCTCCTATGGTTATGGTGTTCTGCGCCTCTTCCAGAGACATCCCTTTCTTGACAGCGGCATTGACCGCATCAATCCAATCCTTGATATATCCACTCATTTCGTCCAAATACTGGTGGCTGCAAATTTCGCCATGACCCGGAACCAGAATATCTGCGTCAAGCTGCTTAAGGCGTCCTAATGATTCCAGCCAATCGTACGGCAATGCCTGCTGCAGCCACGCCTGCACTTTTCCGAATACATTGTCGGATGTGAAAACAACTTTTTCCTGCGGGATATATACTGCAACCTGGTAAGGAGTGTGGCCAGGCATGTGAATTATCTGAAAGCTATGCTTTCCAACATAGAGGTTAAGCTGCTGCGTAAGCGTCACGGTGGGAGCGCGAAGACTATATCCGGCGAGGCTTTCTTTGCTGTCCGGATCAATCATGCCAATATAATCGACAAGCTGTCGGACCGGCGTAGATAAAATCGCTTCCCGCGTGCCTTCGTGCGCCACAACCACACCATCGAAGTACATGTTGGTCGTAAAGTGATCCCTATGTGGTTCGGTATTGATAACATAGCGAACGGGACCGAATTTACTTATAATTTCTTTCCATTTCCTCGCATCCGACGGCCTCTGGGGTGTATCTATCATTACTACTCCATCAGCAGTCACTACAAATCCCGGATTGCAACCCACGAAACCGACCTCCGCGTATACATTTTCCGTTAATTTCTGCATCACTAACTCCTCAGTACGCTACGTTCGAATTACCTTGCGCTCACGCTACCATAAATCCCGCAGATCAACGTGACAAGATGATTAAATAATACCAAAACGGTCGGGCCGCAAGAAACAAAGAACAGGCATATGACTTATTGTTTCATGCCCTTCCAATAAAGTCCATCAAATTGCCTTTCTCGTGCCTTTCTGATAGTCTTTCGAAAAGGAAGCACTGCCTGGCCGAAGGCCGATCAAAATAATTGGTCATGCTTTAGTCGAATACCATATCCTGGGAGGTTATTATGTGGAAAGATGCTAAAGATTATGTAAAGGCCATGCCATCCTGGAAAAAGTTCCTCTGGTTCGGCCTGGTTGCAGCCGGGACTCTGTTACTACTCGCTTTCATTATCTGGGCGTTCAGCCAACATGGAACGGCAGGACTCTTCGAAGTCAACGGCATGTACCGGATCCTTTTCATTATTTTTATCTGTTATGCCATTGCACTGCCGCTGCTGACAGTCCTGGACGTTTATCTGGGTTCACGAAAACCGGCGGGAAAAATCCGTTTGCCCTCTGCATATATCTACGTTATAGCGGTTATCGCTATCATTCTCCCGTCTGCCCTTATGGGATGGCTGGTGCCTCAACAATCGCAGCGTGTGGGTGACAAGGCGGTGCAATTGCTGATGGCGGACGGCACGGGCAAATACGGCGTCCCAAACATGGCTGTAACATTCTGGACCATCAATCCGACGCAAAATACTCTGAAGTGGGGAGAAAAGGATACCAGCAATATCGTAAAAGAGGATAAACCTTCGCAGCAGCATGCTTTCATGCTGCGTGACCTTCAACCTGCTACCGGATACCAGTACAGCCTCAATGATGCCAAACCGGTCCAATTTGTAACCATGCCTGGAAAAGGACAGGCTCTTCACTTTGCGGTGGGAAGCGATGCTCATTTCGGCGCCGACACTGCCCGTAACGACCTGACGCGCCAGATGCTTCAGCAGATTGCCGACCCCGCTCATAACTACCAGGCATTCTTTTTCCTCGGTGACCTGGTTGAACGCGGCTTTAACGATGCGCAATGGAAGGATGCTATACAGGCACTTTCGGCAACCACTGCCACAATGCCTGCACGAATTGTCGTGGGCAACCATGATACGCTCTTCGGAGGCGTAAATTTATATGAGGATTATATGTCCCCTCAGCCAATGGAACTTCAGACCGGCTCGCGGCTCTGGCAGCGCATCGACTCAGGCAATGTGCATTTCCTGCTGCTCGACCTTGAATGGGGTGCTGAGACCTATAC
>JAPLHL010000036.1 GCA_026389655.1 Chloroflexota bacterium | reverse complement strand
GTGGGTTCTTCCCCTATGGTCGGTGAAAGCCCTTTCATCACCGAGCCCTGTTCCCTCATCCAGATCGCCGAGCAAAGCCTTATTTTCGGCGATGAATCTCCGTGCGTGAACGAAGGGTGACTCTTTCAGCTCAGATGCTTTTGCAGGGTCTGACAATCGACCGCGGAGTATGGATAATGCAGACCGTTCAGAATTAAAGGTGATGGAAATATTGGGGTCCCTGGCGCGAAGTTTACTGATGCGTTCATCAAACTGTTTACTACTCATCTATCCTCCTTGAGCGGCGCACCTTATTATGTACCTTCCGGTACAATGGTACACCACCTCTATCCCTGAGTTAATGCTGGAAATTTATGTATTATTGACCGGTTTGATGAGGATAATGGCCTGGAGGGACAAATTGTGTAAATTTCGTTGACAGGCATGAGTAAACGATAGATTTATTAAATTCAAACTGAACTGAAAGACAATTATTGCTTGGGGATTCTGAGCCACTCTCCACCCACTCGCAGCATACTTAACCGTGCCGCATTAAGGAATTTCTTATCAACACTTCCTCTCAGAGGACAATATAGCATCGTTTTTATTACTTGTCAATAAGCATGAATACGTAAAAATAACGGTGTTGATGGCGTTAAGCGGGGATGTGGCTTATATTTCTATGTGTATGTGCGCCCTTAATCTTTATGAATATAATTTCTCAGCCTTGATAGTATAATTATCTTAAATTAGACCACGACTTAGGATACGAAGGTACATTGACACAAAGCTTATCGCACGTTATGCAATCCGTGAGATTATGGGGATTGTCGTCATGGGTGTGGCTCTGTTCTGGTCAGCCGGACAGATTGATTGGTGGCCTGCCAGGGCATCTATAATTGTAATGTTGGCTTGGATCACGGCGACTTTCATCATTATCTTCCGCTTCAACCCAAACCTACTGGCTGAGCGCCTGGGGCCTCGCAAGGGGGCTAAGCACTGGGACACAGTCATTGTGAGCATCCTTGGTCTTATGCAATTGGTACGATATATCGTCGCCGGACTTGATCAGCGTTATGGCTGGACGGGTGGTTTTCCTTTAGCTGCTCAAATTGCTGCGTTGACTGTGTGCATCTTGGGCTATACCTTAGTCGTTTGGGCTACAGCCTCCAACACATTCTTTTCACAGATCGTACGCATACAGTCCGAGCGTGGTCACACTGTTTCTACAGGCGGGCCATACCACTATGTGCGTCATCCGGCTTATGCCGGTGCGATTCTGTATGAATTAGCAGTGCCGGTTCTGCTCGCTTCCTGGTGGGCTTTGATAGCCAGCGGATTAAACGTAATCTTGCTCATCCTTCGCACAACTCTCGAGAACCGGTCCTTACAGGGGGAACTGACGGGCTATATTGAGTTTGCACGTCAAGTGCGTCATCGTCTCTTACCAGGTATCTGGTGATCCAGTGTCTAAACCACAATAAAGCCATCAGTCGGATAGTAAGAAGTTGCAGTTGACGGCGCGGTTATGTACGGTGGGTCATGGTGTATCAAGGAAGGAGGTGCTACAGATCTTGCTAAAAACATGATGTTCCGAGATAGTGTTTTACGTTCAACGCAGACTCCGAAGACCAATGCTCTTGTCCGCTGAGCTACAGGCGCACGTGAACCACTTCATGCAAACGGGGATGGGTAAAGTGGGGTGAGTGGAGGGATTTGAACCCTCGATATCCAGGGCCACAACCTGGCGCCTTAGACCTCTGGGCTACACTCACCACAGCGGGACAAATTATAGCTTAAGGCGCGCCATTTTTGCTAATCGGTTGAGCGTCTGCTGTGGAAAAAGACCACCTGGACCCACAGGGCACAAAGGATAACGACGATCAGCGCAATTTGAATGGCATTAGAGATGTTATTCGATGATGCCGAAAGTTGAGCGGGAGGGTTGTCCATATCCTGTGTGGTAAATGAAAAGACAGGGCTGGGATCGCCGGGTATGGGTTCCAATGGTGTAACCTGCCAGAAATAAGCTGTCTTATAGCTGAGACGCGTAAAAAGTTTATATGCGGTACTTTCAACTTTCTCGTCTATAACCAGGTTGCTAAATTTTGGGTCGGTTGCCAGCACAAAGTGATAACCGGTAGTGCCCTGCATAGGCGACCACGAGAAACTGACCGGGTAAACCTGTATATCGCAAGCCTCATGGCAGGGTGAAAGTGATTGGATCCCCGGATATGATGTTGCAGCAACTCGAAAACCCGGTCTGATGCTGAAACTGAGTGCACGTGACCAATAGCTGCGGATGTTTTGTCCTGTCGCCGCACGCCTGGCGCGTATATGCCAATAATAGCTATGCCCCGCCTCGGGCAGCAGGCCGTCACCAATATAATAGGCCGGATAACTCAAATCCGGAGGAGTGTAAAACGGGCTGGATGCAGGGGCGGCTCCAGTGACCACCAGGTCAAACCATTTGTCTTTTCCTATCTCTACCTCATAGGCATCGGCAAGCGAAAGCTGTTCCCACTTAAGGTCGACCTGCCCGTTGCGCCCGGTCACAGGATCGCAATATACCAGGCTTTCTCCCTTCGGTGCGATCAGCCATGGCGAGTTGTCGGCCAGCATATCTCTAAAAGCCCACAGGCAGCCAACTCCGGTGGCAGGGTTATAATCACGGGCATCGATCGACCATATAGTCTTTTGGGAATGTACCAGCGAATTGGGCTCCAGTCTGAAAACAACACCCGAATTAAGACCGACTGTCAGAGAATCCCAGGACACGCCTGATTTGGGTATACCGGCACGTGAGTAAATAGTGCGGTCAATTCCCTTGGAGAGTGGACTGTAGGCGACGTACAGTACCCCGTGCCCGCCTGTAGCTACCCCATAATAGCTGTTATTGGGAGGGACCATATCGTCCCAGCGGCTACTCGTTCCGATTGACCAGCGGTATAGACCACCCGCATCATCAGCCAGGTAAATGATACGGTTGTCCTTGAACTCATCGTCAAAAGCCGGGTGCTTATTGCCATTGCTTAAGGCCGGCTGCGTTATCTGTGTCCAGTTCTCTCCTTTGTCGGATGAATAAGAGACCGGGCAAATCTGGCCTGCGGCAGCCCCAACAAGCAGGTTATTTTGCTGTGCAGTGATGCTGTGAGCCGGGCTCAACCCGGTATCTGCAAACTTGCTCCATTTCCAGCCAGCCGTATCGAACATGCCATATCGGAATAGTCCATTGGCCTGCAGTACATATAATTCATTGTTGCCGCTGGATGCCATATCTTGCAGGATTGCACCGGGAAGGCATTCCTGCCATGTTCGGCCGCTGTCCGTAGACCGTGTCACAAAGGTTGTACCCTGGTTGCCAAGGAATATGGTCGAGCCGTTCGTTTTATCGGGAGCCGGTCTTAAAAGCGGTCCTGAACAATCGATACACGCCACCCGTTGCCACGAATCCCCGGTCACAGGGGTCTGGCTGCGCCAGATGCTGTCGAGGCCCTTATCATTGACCGATGCTATATATGCCGTTGTCCCCTCATCTCCAGCGGCAAATGAACGGTAACGGTTGACGCATGTATCGATTAGTCCAATCTGGTTCCAGGACGTCCCATCGTCCGAACTGACGGATAAAGCAGATTCGTCAAGTGGTTGGGAATTCCACGAAGGATCGGTGGGGTTTGCCCATTTGAGCGGCGTGTCCCGGTTGCCTGATCCCGTTCCTGCAAAAGCTTGAATTCCATCATGTGTCCAAGCGGCCTGAACATTCGCAAATCCTGTGCCGTAACCGCCTGTAGGCGGTTTGAGCGGCTTTGTCCAGGTGGCACAGGTGTCCAGCGGGTTTAGGGTGGACCACAATGTAGCTGTCGCTAAAACGGGATCTGCAGTAACCCCACCTGCCAGCAGCTTTCCAGATTTAACTGTACCTGCATAAGCTACAGAGCATATACGGGGCTTACTCCCATAACCGGGCACCTTGAGCCGTGTCACAATCGTATTGTTAAGGCGGTACACGTCGTCCAGTGGCTGGCTCGTTCCTAAAGACGCTCCGTTGGAATCGTACGAGGCAAAGAAAATGCACTTATCAACTATATTACCGTTAAAATCGGCAGGAAGCGTGAGGCTGCCCGTAATTATTTTATTCTCGCCGCTGCCCGTGCCTCCCACCTGATCTGGAGTGCAGAGCTCTACCGGCCAGCCTGAGGGGAGGTTCCAGGAACAGCTGTTACCTCCAAGGTCACGTTGGCCGAGATTTATGTAGGTCCGCTGCGTAGTGCTGGACATGACAATGATCGTGGCGTCGATGGGGTAATCCGGGGATGGCATCAATGTGATAATGTCCCCGCCTGTGAACCCCTGCGCTTTCCAGCCTGCCAGACCGGGATAAGTCAGACTGTAAACCTCACCCTGAGCCAGACCATCGGCGGGGTTACGGCTGCCGACAATGATATCGCGCACTGTTTTTCCCTGGCTACTGTATGATCCGGTAATGACAATTGCTCCGATCTGCTCCGAGGTGCCGAACGACCAGGGAATTTGTCCACTGTAAATCCAGTTGGTCCCGCCATCCTCTGATATGTAGACTTCACGGCGGTGCGTACCGGCTGTGTCCACGCAGACGATAGCTATAAAATCAGGATTATCAGGCGCCATCGCAATAACGCTCACGGGAAAAGCGGGCGCAGGAGTGGTTTGTGCCAGCCATTTGGTCGGCCGCAGGTTCCAGGATATGCCTCCATCTGTGCTTCTCCAGATGCCGGCGTTTACTACGGGGCCGGTGCTTGCGTTAGGTATGTCGATCGCGTAGATGTACTTTCCATCAGGAGACACTGCCAGGTTGTTAATTTCGCAAGGCGTCCGGATATCGTTGCGTTGGGGATAACTGCCGGGTGTGTCGATAATTCCCCATCTGAGCACGCAGGTCGACGGCGTGTCCGCAGTTACAAGTTGTGGATTGAGAGACGTGATAATGAGAGCTACTGCCGTTAACAGGCAAGTAACTATTAAATGGCGGCGGCTGTCTATCTTTCTTGTGTAAGAGAGGGCTCTATCCAAACAGCACTTCCCTGCTGCAGGGGCTCACTGGACTCTACCCTGAAGATAAATTGTACTTGCTTCCCGGCAAGCTTGCTCAGATCAACTTCATACTTCTCCAGCTTGCCTTTGGTATTTATAATGACGGGCGGATAGTAAGTAATATCGTTGCCCTGCGCAGTGCCCAGAATAAATTTAACGTTAGTGGAAATCGGGGCATCCCGCGTTAATCCTACCCTGGCGCTTAGCTTGCTTTTATGCGGAATAGTGAAGGGCTGCAGCATAACGGGGTAGCCCTGCGGAAGGCCGAGGCGCGCCTGCATCCAGCTATCGGCGTTGACAGGCAAGGTCATAACGATTGAATCAGGATAGCTTTCTCCATCATTCATCTGCGTTGCGGCTACCTGTGCCCAGCCGCCTTTTGAGTCTCTCAACATGGGCCAGCTCAAGGCGCCAATGCTACTTTGCCACTGGGCAGTTGCAGCATAGCGGTTCAGTTTGACATCTAATAGCGGACCGAAGTTGTGCTCCATGCAATTATTGGTTCCATCTGATTCAGGGAAGGCTGAATCTCCATTGACACAAACAAGCATATTTACCGCATCGGTCGTGGCTTCAGATACCCCGCCGCCGGAAATCGAAGGAAAACGGGGCGAGAAGTGATACGACGCAAACGATTCGACCCGCTCCATGCCTGGATCGAGAGGTGCAACATAGTCCTGCGAAACCAGGATGTCATTTTTATACAGGTAGGACTCAGAGCCGGATGATGCCAGTTTGCCGGTATTCTTGACAGTATAGAAAAGTATATTGCCGGTGTTCCAGAAGTCAGTTACGATAAAGTCAGCCTTGTCTTTCGCCGGCCGGATAATCTTAACGCTTAACGAGTTTAAACTCGTCCCGCTCCTGTTGACCGCCCACAGCGTATAGGTTGTATCTTCAACAGGACTTAAATTTAACTTTCCCTCGGCTTTAACCAGCCCTGGGGAGGGTTGGATATTCACCCGGGTGGCACTTGAGACCTGCCAACTCATGGCAAGGGGCTCGCCTTCGATCAAATTTAGCGGGTTGGCTACAAAGCTTTTTATCTGGGGAATAGTCCCGGCCTGCTCCCGTTGTATATAGAACGTGTAATCAGCTTTATGCTTTCCATCGATCGAAAGGTCCACTTTGTACTCGCCGCTGGTGAATCCTTCGCTGGGTGAGGGCAGGGTAAAGCCAAAGTAGCAGTCACTGTCGCAGTGGACTTTGTCCGTGCCGATGAGAGTTTTGGCTTCCTTTGACATCTCTCCCTGCACATAAATCCAGTTGGCTTCGATCTCAGTTCCACTATGTGCTCCATTCACCTTTGCTGAACAGCTAATCTGCGGGCTATCAATATAGAAGATATTAGTCTTATCAGCCGGTTGATAGGCTGATACGAACCCTGTGGTGGTAGTCAACTCTGAGATAGAGGGGCCGAGATTGAACATGTTTGCACAGGAAGTCGATAAAAGAACCAGTACAACTGCTAAGAGTAGTAACTGTCGAGAGTGGAAATTGAGGAAATTCATAGCGCAGTGCTCAATGATAGGTTTTTATCGATGACTATGTCAAGGATGAAGGCGATTATCTTTGAGGAACTATATGTGTATAATGGGTCAACCCTTGTTTGACCGGGTAAAAAATCTTTTGGTCATGTATATGAGCCATGTCCAATGCGTCAGGACGTGCGTACTGAAAAATACCAGCAGTGCCACCGCCAGCCACCTGTGAGCCTCCACCCATGTGTGCCGGTCGAACAATATTATCTTACCGGATTCGCTGCCCTCAGGCAGGGCGAACCACAGGATAAAACCTGACACCACTAGCATTAGTAATATTAAACCCTCGATGATATCGAGGACATAGTGCATTGTAGCTTTGCGCATGAAGGCCTCCTGGTGTCCCGGGAAAGATCCGTTAAAAGGATATCATTTTTTAGGTTATAATTTGAACAAAGGGCTGGTATTGACATGACAACCATACTTGTTGTTGATGATGAGCCTAATATCCAGGAACTGGCTAAATTGTACCTGGAGAATGATGGCTACAGGGTAGAGTTGGCCGGTAGCGGAGGAGATGCTCTGGTAAAACTTGAGCTGGTCAAACCATCGTTGGTCATACTGGATATCATGCTGCCGGATATCGATGGATTTGATGTGTGCCGGGAGATACGTAAAAAAAGCGAAGTACCGGTGCTGATGCTGACGGCCAGGAAGGAGGATATCGATAAAATACTTGGCCTGGAGCTTGGCGCCGATGACTATCTCACAAAACCCTTCAACCCGCGGGAGCTTGTAGCCAGGGTCAAAGCTGTTTTGAGACGCTACGCTGCCGGGCAGAGGCCGGGAAAACTCATTGAGGCAGGCAATGTACAGATTGACCTGGCACGGCGCGAAGTGAAAATAGCTGGCAACCCTGTGAAAATGCGCACGAAAGAGTTTGAATTACTGGTGGCATTCGCTCAAAACCCCGGCATTGTAATGACACGTGAAAGACTGCTGGAAATGATCTGGGATACCGATTATTATGGGGAGACCCGTACGGTAGATATACATATCAACCATGTGAGGGACAGGATTGCCGGCGCTGATGTATCAATCGAAACGGTACGCGGTGTGGGTTACAAACTGGTACATAGGGATCAACTTACAGGAAATGAGAAACCCGCTGATTAACGGCGGCCTCTATTATTAACAACAGGAAAATTATATGGGATTACGTAACCGCCTGATACTATCTTTCTTACTGGTAATCCTGGTTTGTCTGGGAATAATAGCAGCGTTCCTGACCTTTATGGCCGGCAATTCTGTGGACCGCCTTGCCGCGGCCAGGCTAAATGATATGGCATTGCCTGTTTTCATACAGGTAAGGGCTATTCTGAGAAGCCAGGCAACGCTCGACCAGGCCTGGCCTAATATCGAAGAACAGGCCGATGCCAGTAATGTGAGCATCTACCTTTACGATTCTTCCGGTAAGGTGATCAGGCAGACACCTGAAGATGATGAAGGCGGGGGCCCGCCGCAATCGATATTCTCCAGAAAGCAGCAGGGCGTACGTCCACTGCGTGGCAACTATACCGGGCAGGATGGAAAAACGTATGTCTATGCGGCATTTTCGCTGGCGGGATTTCCCCGACTGAAGGATACCAGTGGCGCCGAATGGCTGGTGTTGTCGATTTCACCCTCAAGTACAGTGGCCATCCTATCAGATCTGATGCGTCCCCTTTTATTTGCAGGTCTGGCTGCTCTGATATTATCGATCATACTTGCTTTCTTTTTAGCCAGATCGGTTTACAGGCCTGTGGACCGGGTTACGCAGGCAGCCTCTGAAATGGCAGCGGGTAAGTACGATCAGAATGTCCCGGTAGAAGGCCCACGTGAGGTACGTGATCTGGCAGCCAGCTTTAACGACATGGCAAAACAGGTTAGGACTTCGCAGCAGACATTGAGGGATTTTGTTGCCGATGTTTCACATGAACTACGCACGCCGCTGACCTCGATCAAAGGTTTTGCGCAGGCTATCCACGACGGCACGGCGCAGTCAAAGGAATCTGTGGACAAGTCAGCGGGCATAATAGAGGAAGAATCACAGCGCATGATACGCCTGGTTAATAACCTGCTGGAGCTTTCGCGGCTGGAATCAGGGCAGGTCGAAATCAAGAAAGAACAGGTGGACTTGAAAGAAGTGATTGAGCAGTCCAGCGAGATTTTCAGTATGCGGGCGGATGAGAAGGGACTCTTCCTGATAACCGACCTCGAACCACTACCGCCGGTGCTGGGCGATATCGACCGCTTAGAGCAGGTCTTTGCCAACCTGCTGGATAACGCCATTAAACACACACCGCAGGGTGGCACTGTCACAATTCGCGGCCGACACACAGCTTTAGAGACGGTTGAGATCTCTGTGATGGATACAGGTCCGGGCATGACAAAGGAACAATTGCCGCATGTATTTGAGAGGTTCTACCACGGTGACGGTAAGGGTGAACGTTCTGGAACAGGGTTGGGACTGGCGATTGCGCGTCAAATAGCACTGTCACACGGGGGCGATATCCGGGTCAGCAGCCAGGTGGGAGAAGGTGCGGAATTTAGTGTTAGGCTGCCTGCAATGGATAAGCTCATAGATGGTAAGACCGAGATTATTTAACGAACATTTTATAGCTGGGGCAGATCTTTGCCAGCACACAAGAAGGGCAAAGTGGCCGCTGGGCTTTACAGGTCTTTCTGCCATGCTCGATAAGCAGGACATGGCAGCGGTAAGTATCTTCGGCTGGCGTCATCCGTTCCATCTCTACATGTGCAGCATCCACCGAAACTTTTTTCCCTATTAATCCCAGCCTCCCGGCCACGCGATAAACGTGCGTATCTACGGGAAATGCAGGCATTCCCAGCGAGAACAACAGCACACAACTGGCTGTTTTCATACCTACACCCGGTAGTTGAATCAACCACTTGCGGGCAGATTCAACCGTCATGTCCACGAGGAAAGCGAGGTTGAAATCGGTTGTTTCTTTCTTAAGCGCCTGCAGCGCGTTTTTTATATATTTAGCTTTTACGTCCGCCAATCCGCCGCTGCGTATGGCGGAGGCGATATCTTCCGTGTCTGCCTTTAATATACTGTCCCAGGTGTCGAATGTTTCAATGAGCGATGTGTAAGCGCGGCGCGAGTTGGTATCTGAAGTATTCTGGGAGAGTATTGTCAGCACCAGCTCTCCTACCGGTTCGAGCCGTTTGTGCCATTTCCGGTCACCGTAAGCGTTGATTAAAAGGCCTATTATTTGGCCGATCTTTGATTTACTCATTCAACCCTGCACAATCTACCAATAATATCCGCATATACTTCTGTCCCTTTGACCATGCTCTCCACTGCGATTTTCTCATCGATGCCATGTACTGATTTCATGTGGTCCATCGGTACTACTGCCGGGCAGAAACCATAGGATATTATGCCCTTCTCCCTGAAAAAGCGGGAGTCGGTTGCACCCAGCATCAGGAATGGCGCCGTTATCGCTCCCGGATAGTGCTCTTCTAATACTTTTTCGATCGTACGGTAGCTTTCTGTATTGTTGTCAGAGGAGTTGCCTTCCCCTTTACTTATGAACTCTATCTCGATTTCATTGTCTGCAAGCTGGTCTTTAACGAAGTTAACCCATTCAGTGATGTTCTGGCCGGGCAGCAGCCTGGTGTCCACCTCGGCCTCGGCATAGGATGGGATAACGTTTACCCTGTCGCCGGAGTGCAGCGAATTAAAGCTGATAGTATTCTGCAGCATTGCCCTGATGCGGGGAGTATTCATCAATCCATTTTCCTCGATAGCCTTGAACAGGGTGCTTTCTTTGCCATCTGCGGCGTAAGGTTGAAGGTAGTCCAACCCCTCCGCCATCTTCTTAAAATATTCCGCTACGATTGGAGTCACTATCGGTGCATTTTTATAGGCCAGCAGCCTGCTTACTGCGGCTGTTATTCTCTCCAGCGGGTTCTGGTTGTGTGGAGTGGACCCGTGACCGGGCATCCCCCTGCGTTTCAGACGGAACCAGCAAGGCCCTTTCTCTCCCGGCGATATCATGGCAACAAGCCGGTCCGGAATGATTCCGCTGTTCACATAGCTGCCCTCATTAAGTACCAACCCTGCCTTGAAATCGTCCGGATGGTCGCGCAACAGGAATTCGACGCCGCAATCTGCACCGGATTCTTCATCTGCAGTGGCCAGGAATACCAGGTCGCAGTCCGGCTTAATGCCTCGATTTTTGATATCCAGCATAGCCAGAAGCTGCATGATGCCCAGCGACTTGGTATCCAGTGCCCCACGGCCGCATATATAGCCGTCTATTATCTCACCTCCGAACGGATCGAAGCTCCATTCGTTCTTGTTGGCCGCTATTACGTCCATATGGTGGAGCATGATGATTGCTTTCTTGTTACCCGAGCCCTTGATTTCGGCGCAAATGGAGGTCCGCCCCTGCCTGTACTCATAA
>JAPLHL010000415.1 GCA_026389655.1 Chloroflexota bacterium | reverse complement strand
CCAATCAGCTCATCTTTAAGGGGGGCTACGGGGACTTCTTTTTTGATTTCAGCCACTTCATTGCGGAGGTCGATGCCGTATTTGTCCCACCACTCGTAAGGAGGTTCGTATGCCGTAGCGTAGAAAACCAGGGAACTTCCGCCGACAGTGATGGCACGGACAAGCGCCAGCATCCCGTCCGTAAAATACATGGATTTGAAAGGCATGGCAATATAGCCAAGGCCCTGGGCATTGGTACCTTTCACAGGGGCATTGCTGCCCCAATCGAGCATAAGGACCTTCTTGCCATTATTCGTGAGGTCTTTGGCCACTGTAGCTCCGCCCGGTCCCGTCCCAACCACTATTGCATCGTATTTTTCCTTTAAAATTTCAGCCATGTCAGCTTCCCTCCTTCCACTAAATATAAAGTCCTGAAATAGTGAGTTTAGGATACTCTAAAATATTTTCGAGTGCAATAGCCTAGGAATAAACGCCATAATTTGATGCCGCCGCAATTTGGGCCGTTTTTAATGTTACAAGAAGGGCACTATGCAAGCTTGTCCTCTGCTATACTAAGAGATGTGGGGATAAGAGCGCAAACTAATAGAATTGCCATATTAATTACCGCGATATTAGTGTTTTGTTCCTGTACAATGACCGGAGCGCAGCCCGTAGCTCAGCTGTCGGGGAATGTTACTACGGCTATTGCAGTTACCAGCCCGTGGCCGCAAATAAAGGAGTTCAAGGCCAGCTCGGAGAATATAACTCCGGGAGAGAATGTTACACTCACCTGGGAAGTTACGGGTGGAGGAACAGTCACCATTGATTCAGGCATTGGCAAGGTCCAACCTGCGGGAACGAAGCAGGTTTTGCCGCAAAAAACAACAAAATATACGCTGACGGTTACTGGTGAAAAGGGTGTCTCCACTGCCTGGGTCACGGTGAAGGTGGCGGAGAAAATAACGCTGATGCCCGACCTTGCAATAACGGGAATTACATATAATAGCGGGCTGCTTTATTACACAATTAAAAACATCGGCGGTGCGGATGCAGGTCCGAGCGATACATACCTGTGGGACCAGAGCAATATGTGGCGGGATACGAGCTGGGTAAACGGTTTAAAGGCAGGGGAGGAAAAAACACAGCCGTTCACGAATTTCAACTACCATGGAGATAAGATCACAGTATGCGCTGATGGCGGTAAGGTGATTACGGAAGCCAATGAAGAAAATAACTGCTTCATCCCGACTTTTGGCTTCAAATTCAACTATGATTTTCAGCAATATGCTTCAAGGGCTACATGGCGGGGAAGCGCAGGTCGGCCTGATTTTGGACTGACAGGTGGCAGTAGCTTGGGATTGGTCACGAAATTGAGCTCTGTCATTGCTGAGGACGGTAATAGTTACCGCAATGTTATCGAGATGGTGCCTGCGCCTGAAAGTTATGCCTGGCTTGAAGGGGTTTTTGGGGACTGGCAGGAGCAGTGGCAGGCAGGCGGCTACATGTTGCCGATTGAACTTCCGAATAATAGCAGGTTCACAGCCAAAATCGGATTATCCAAAGAAGCGGAAGGAAGCAGTGGCGTTACCTTCCTCTTTGGACTGATGAATGCCAACGGCTCCATCAACTGGTGGCCCGCTGTGAAAGCCGGCTATGATGGCACGCTGCAGAGTATGGATATCGATCTATCATCGTATAATAATATAAAAGTGATGGCTATCCTGCGCGTTGAATCCGGTGCTGACATGGATAAGAATTATGCGTTGTGGATTGAGCCGAGGATAAGCCAGTAGAAGCTCAGTTTCAAATTCCAGAAGCCAAACACCAAACAAATTCTAACTAATAAAGCTTTATACATGCTATTGTTAGAATGATTTACCTGTTGAGCCTGTTGGTTTGTATTAGGGTACAGGTCCAAGTCCGTGGATTAGAGTTGAGCTGGTGGAGCTGCGGCTATAATGGCCGCAACTCCAACGCGATTCTTTTAGATTGCTGCGTATTCTTTTGAATTGTTCTTGCCGGCCAGTTCTGCCGACTTTTTCTTGTTGCCGTTTCCACTTTTAACGGCGGTGTTTTTCTCACCGGACTGCCCGGTTTCGTCTTTTGTCTGTTTCAATGCTGCAGCGATGGCCTTCTGTGAGAGAAGTTTGTGCAAATCCAGGAGTATTATCAGGCGGTCGCCCAGCTTGGCGATACCTTTTAAATAGTCCGCATCCCCATGGGCTATCATGGAAGACGGTGGATCGATGCAAGCATTCTCCACCCTGAGCACCTCGGTAACAGCGTCGACGATCACTCCAACCTGGCCGGTTTCGATATCTACAATCACGATACGGCTGTCATCGGTGTTTTCAGCCACCTTGAGGGCCAGCCGTTTGCGCAGGTCCAGAACCGGGAGTACCTTGCCCCTGAGGTTTAGTACGCCTTCAACGCAGTCTATTGCCCCGGGGACCTTGGTGATGTTCTGCATACGCATAATTTCGCGAACATCAGAAATATCTACACCGTAATGTTCCGAGGCCAGGTCAAAGACCACCAGTTGGATCTCGTTAATTACGTTACTAGAATCTGACATATATTACGTTCCTTCCGTTTATTTAGCACTTTGCGCTGTGCGGGTGTGGGGGCGTACCCTGAGCCCCCGCACCCAACAGCTTAATTATTTTTAACGGCGGCGCTAAGGTCAGCCGTGCTTTCCTTACTGTGCCCGTTGCCGTTGAGCTTATATTTTGCGATCAATTTATCGAAGTCCACTGCCATCACCGTGAGTGAGCTTCCTGATGCTACGACCTGCTGCACCTGGGCGCTGATCTCTTCGGCTGCTGCCGATACCTGCTCGGTGGCGGCACTGTTTTCTTCAGCAACACCGGCCACGTTTTCGATTGACTTGGATACTTCTCTGGCTGTAGCTGCCATTTCCTCGGTTGCTGCAGTATTTTGTTCCACTATAGCGCTGACGTTGTCACTCAGCTTGACCATCTCTGTGCTCATGGCGGTAAGTTGCTGTGAAGCGCTGGATATCTGCTCAACCTGTGATCCCAAGTCCTTCGACCGTTCAAGTATCTCACCCAGTGACTGACCGGCCTTGTTAGCCTGCTCGTAACCGCTATCAACTTCCCTGGTCCCTTTTTCCATAGCAGCTACGGTCTCGGCTACACCGCTCTGTATCCCGCCGATAAGATCGGCAATCTCTTT
>JAPLHL010000539.1 GCA_026389655.1 Chloroflexota bacterium | reverse complement strand
CCATCCATCTTATTGCTTCTGTATCGGTGATTTTCCCCAAGTACATTTGCGTAGTCTTAATATCCTGGTGCCTGAGAAGCACCTTTGATACAACTTCCAGAGGTATGCCGTTACGACTTGCATGGGTGGCCGAATATCGACGTAGATCATGGGGACGAATTTTGATTCCGACCTTTTCGCCAAGTTTCCTCACCATGGATAAGGCAGAGGAATAGCATATCGGGAAAATCCTGTTCTCTGGATTATGCTGATTGCCACGAACATATTCAGACAGTCTTTTTGCAATCGATTCCGTCATGAAGGCAACCTCTATATCTTTTCCTGATTTAGGTTGCCGAATTACGAGTTTACGTTCCGTAATATCATTCCCCATGAGATTCAAGACCTCGCCTATTCTCATGCCGCACCTTGCCTGGAGTTCCAGTATTAGTCTGTCCCTGATCTTTTTGCTTCGATAAATAATTTCATCTACACTTTCTCTGCCGAGAATATCCTTCTGTTTCATCCTTGGACTTTTGAAAGCTTTGACTATGATCGAATCTTGGCAAGGATTCTTCATCGAATGTCTTTTTTCATTAATCAGGAAATTGAAGAATGCTTTCAACTGAGCATATCGTAATCTTCTGGTTGACTTGGCCGCATGTTCCGTTAGGGCTTCCAGAAACTGGTAGATTTGATCAGGGCTGATCACTTCCACGTGACTATCAGTAAAGTGATTTTCGAAATGCTCAAGAAGGTAACGGTAGCTATCCTTGGTTCTCTTCCTAAACACGTTGATAACACCGCTTTTGTTACCGCACGGTTTCAGCCGGTTGAACAGCTTGGTTTTCCCGCTCCCCATGAGGGGTTGGTTCCTGACGTCTTTTGATTTTACCGCGTGCTGGTTTTATGTTATGATTAAATCAATGATATTCGCCGTGCAAGAGATTGGCAAAAGGAGAAAAAATGAAGACAACAGATTCGTTCAGGATCAACACACTCAAGGTCGTACATGAAGTTATTGATGGGGAAACGATAATCCTGAACCTTGATAGTGGAAATTATTACAGCTTGGTTGAAACGGGAGCCAAGATATGGGATTTATTGGCAACCATGAATTCGGTAGATAATATAGTAAAAGAACTTTGCTTTTATTATGAAGGCAGCGGAAATGAAATAGATAATGAGGTAAATTCATTTATTTCAGCATTAATAACTGAAGGCTTACTTGTATCGCGTAAGCAAACTGGCACAGAACTTTTGCATGATGCCGGCAGCGTGAATCAACCTGATAAAATAACAGCAAAAATAGAGTTCAAACCGCCGGCATTAAATAAATATTCAGATATGCAGGACTTGCTCTTGTTGGATCCTATCCATGAGGTTGATGTCATCGGTTGGCCGACCATTAAGCCAATATCATAAGATGCGTGAAAATTGGTTATGGAAATAGTATGAATGTTTGCCGCGCAAACAACTTTGCCACCGACCAGCAAGAGTTGCTGTTGCGGGCCGCGGTGTCAAAAGGGCAAGCAGCGTTTGATGCGTGGCATGAATGGAACCACACTGTTTGTATCGAAAAAGATCTCGACCATGGTTCTTTCCGTCTGCTTCCGCTCTTGTATGTGAATCTCCAGCAAATGGGGATCAATGATCATCTGATGGGAAAACTTAAGGGGGTTTATCGCCAGTCATGGAGCAAAAATCAAACGTTGTTTCATTATATGGCAAAAGTGATTGACAATCTTCAATCGTACGGCATTAAAACCATGCTCCTTAAAGGGGCAGCCTTGTCTCTGCTTTATTATAAGAATAATGGCGCTAGGCCAATGGCCGATATAGACGTTTTGGTTCCCCATGAACACGCTCGGTTGGCGCACGACGTGCTGATCTCGACCGATTGGGTGGCAATGATGGCATTGGATGAGGGTACCATTAATTATGGCCATGCGCTACATTTTACAAATCCGAGAAGCCAGGAACTTGATCTCCACTGGCGTATATTTCCCGGTTGTTGTCAGGGCGAAGAAAATGATTTTTGGGCTGACGCAGTGCCGGTCAATATTGCCGGTGTTGCCAC
>JAPLHL010000193.1 GCA_026389655.1 Chloroflexota bacterium | reverse complement strand
TACCTATGTCCGGTCTTTACATGAGCATCATATTGACATATTGCGATGCGGGCATTATCCTTATGACAAGTGTTTTGAGTGAGGCTCTAAATGAGAAGAAGGCCACTGGCTACTCAGGGTTTTTTCAGCGGGCAAGATTTTCCCGTATCGATTAATTATGAGGTGAAATGAGTGGGAACGGAAGTAATTACCAGAAGAGAGCATCACGAAAAACTTTTTATAGGAGTGGACCTGGATTATGCAGAGACGCAAATCGGCAAGCGGGTCCTCTACCTGGGTATACCGATTTTCAAAGTGCTGCAGTATGCGCCACCACCCGGTCCTACGGATAAATACGAGGGGCTGAGGAAATGGTACAGGAAAAACATTGAAGGCCCGGGCGGCATGTTCATAGTGAACAGGCGTGATCTTCAGCACTCACTGGCCAATGCACAACCCGATGCAGTGGACTACCTGGTCACGGAGGATGAGGTGGAAAGGGACAAACATCCTGGCTGGCTTGAGCCCATCAACGAGGCCATAGAAATAGAGCAATGGATACTTCCGGCCAGCGCCATCGATAAGGCAGTTGTCAAAACAGATTTTAATTTCGAGACTATCAAGATAACCCTCGTGAAAGGCGGACAGGCAATTGAGGAAGTTAATTATTTTGTCCCGCCGAACGACCGCACCCTCTATTACTCCGATCATGGAAAGCCGAAGAAGCCGGCTTCTCCCTGAAGATCACTCGGACCTGCGAAAAATAGTGCCGGGGATGCTCTTTTCTATCTGATCATTCGTATTCACGTTACGATTGCAATTTTATGTTAAGTGTAGTAACATATAAGGGAAGCGGTAATTAAAACAGAGCTTTATTTACAAATAGTGACAACTTACTGGCGCCCGTAACCTGGTCACTTGGACGCCAACGTATAAATAGTGAAACCGGTCATTTGTAAATGACTGGTTTTTTATTCGCCAGAAGTACGTGCAAGGATATTTTTCGAGTAAACGGTAGGCGTGGGGTAACTATGAACAAGCAGGCTATGAAAGGGGAAAACAACAAAATAAAGTACAGGCCCGAGGATTGGAACAACCGTTACGCAGATGATGCGTCACGAGGGTATGAAAGGTACATTTACGAAGCGGGCGCCGATGCCATGCTTGAGACCTTATTAAAGGAAGCAGATGAGTACAGCCGGACTGCCAACCACTATTTAAGGCACGATGACTATCTCTGCGACGTCCTTGCACACGAAATGAAGCTTGGATAAGCTTCACTCTTATACAACAAATAACAGTACCCGGACCGGAATAGACCGGTATATCACAGCCGTCAGCCCATAGCTCGATGTGCTGTGAAGGAGATTGACATGGATCACATACACAGAAAATTGGGCATCATAGATTCCGCCACCGGCAACATCATATTTGTCAGCCGTGAGGAAGGGTACGAGAGCATGCGGAAGGCGGCTGCACGTCCTGCGGCCCAAATACAGTTGGAAGCTGTGGAGAAGGAAATAGAAGATAATAAGAAGCCGTGCTCATGCAGTCGTGGTTAAAATCTATTTCTGTTAAACTTATATATATCCGGGAAAGTCCATTCAGGAGAGTAATCATATGGCAGTAAATCAATTTGCAGATATCAGTAAAGAGCTCTATACGCAGATCAAAATTGTCGAAGACATGGTAAAGGGCGATTTATATAAAGAGGCGGGCAAAATGCTGTTAACCGCTGAACAAAACTGCCGGAGTCTTGAGTCTTTAATGGAAGAGGACAACAAAATACAGACGCATATCATAGATAACCGCCGGCGGGAAATAAAGTGGATCCAGGATTCCATTCAACTGGGCCTGGCAAAAGCACGCAGCAAAAAGCCAGTGAAAAAGCGGGCTGCCAAAAGCAAGTAGTACAGTTACTTAGTCAACGGGTGGCTTACCCCGATCATCTCTCTTCTTTTCGCACCGTATTGTCTCTTGTGACCCTTAGCAGCGGGACAAGTGCACTTCTTACAGTTCTTTGCAGTGACCTCATCATGGGCATGCTTTATCAAATGAGAGGTAAACTCACAGCTTGTGTCTTTAATATTAAGCCCATTGCAAAAACCTTTAGTCTTATCGAATTCCATTTTTATCTCCACCCTGTAATATTTTATGGGGGACATACACAGGCATTACCACTCCTGGCCTGTATATGTCCCCCTGGTCAAGTCAACCACTATTTATCTTGAGCTGTAGCTGTGTGAATCGTAGGTTGAATTACCCATCTGTTGTTTCTTAGCCCTTCGGCACGGAACGCAACGCTTGGGTTCATTGGTAAAACCTTTGGATGCGAAGTACTCTTGTTCACCAGAAGTGAACGTAAAGTCAGCACCACAATCGATACATTTTAGCGATTTGTCTTGAAAACTCATCGGATACCCTCCTCTTAATAAATTTAGCCAGTATTCGGGCCATCCAATGCTTGAAATGATCTGGTGGGATATAAGAAGCTTTGCAATAACCTAAACTTGAACTATATTTGAAGTATACGCTATATCGTAACTTATGTAAAGAAAATAGAGTTGGGAGCCGACGCGCCATCAAACTTGCCAGCGTCCTTTTCAACAACGAAAAAACCGGGAACATACTTAAGCCCTCAGCGGGCCTGAGTATGTCCCCGGTCCAATTTAACTATTTAATAGTCTAGT
>JAPLHL010000330.1 GCA_026389655.1 Chloroflexota bacterium | reverse complement strand
GACATTGCGACCCGGTATATCATTACTATTCGCCGAGGCGATATACTCGGCCAACTGACTCAGGTCGTTATGATAGGCATCAAGCGTATTCTTGGAACACTTCTTTTCTTTTGACAGGTAGTTTAAGAATAACCTTATGTCTTCTTCCATCACAAACGCCAACTATTTTATCACAAATTTATATTTTTCGAGTAGGATATATAATAATTTTCTATTCATAGCAAGCTTTGTCCCGATGCTGAAATCGATGCTACAATTCAATCGCCAATGATTAAGTCACATATTGAATCCTACCTGAAACTGCTGCCAAACCAGCCCGGGATATATTTATTCAAAGACGCTGCAGGCAAAATAGTTTACGTCGGAAAAGCATCCAACCTCCGCAACAGGGTCAAGAGTTATTTCAAACAGACCTCCAGCATCCCCGAAAAGACAATCCAGCTTGTTAACGAGGTTGAAGCAATCGAATTTGTAGTAACTGAGTCAGAAATCGCCGCCCTCATCCTGGAATGTCAACAAATTAAAAAGTATCGTCCTTATTATAACGTTATGTTAAAAGACGATAAAAGTTTTCCATATATTAAAGTGGATGTCAACAATGATTGGCCGACTATCAGTATTACCAGGCGCCGGTACAACGACGGCGCCAAATACATTGGCAGGATTCCCAGCGCATGGTCAGCACGCCAAACATATGAATATATTAAAAAAATATTCCCACTAAGGTCCTGTAATAAGACAATTGACGGGAAAGCGAGCAGGCCGTGCTTAAAATTCCATATAAAGCGTTGTTTGGGGCCCTGTATAGGCGCAATCAGTGGTGAAGATTATCACTCGCTTGTCAGGCAAACAGTATCCTTCCTTGAGGGGAAAGAGGACATTGTACTGCGAGAACTTAAAAAGGAGATGCAAGCGGCTTCGCAAAAAACAGAATTCGAGAAAGCAGCCAAGGTCAGAAACCAAATACAGGCGATTGAAGCTGTTATCGCCAGCAACAAGATTTCCCTGAACATCAGGGGGGAACAGGATGTTATAGCCATGGCACGCGATGAAGACCTGGCGTGCATAAGGATTTTTTCCGTTAAAGATACCCGGCTGATGAGAGATGAACATTTCATAATTGAACGTGCGCTAGGGGAGAAAGAGGCGCAGTTGCTGGAAAGCTTTATCAAGCAGTTCTATTTATCGGTGGACCATATCCCACCGAAAATATTGCTGCAGTCCGCTATAAATGAACCTCTATTAATCAGCCAGTGGTTGTCCGATAAAAGAGGAGGAAAGATACAAATCCGGGTGCCCCATAAAGGAGCAGGACTTAGACTGGTGCAAATGGTAGCCGAAAACGCCAGGCAGCAACTCGCAATTTACAGGGCCAATCGCTCAGCCCGGCCGGAGTCATTAAAAATCCTCTCGAACCTAAAGGAAATACTTAATTTGACGCAGATACCACACAGGATCGAAGCATATGACATCTCTAATATACAGGGCACAACTGCCGTCGGAAGCATGGTGGTATTTGAAAACGGTGTACCTAAACCTTCGCAGTACCGGAGGTTCAAAATAAGGCATGTAGAACACACCGACGACTATGCCATGATGCGGGAGGTGATACGGCGGCGTTTCAGCAAACATGCGGACGACGATAACAAGCGGTGGGCAATACCCGACCTGATATTAATCGACGGAGGCAAAGGACATCTAAATGCCGCCCTAGTTGCCATGCAGGAAGCCGGGGCAGAAAAGGTGCCGGCCATCAGCATTGCCAAGGAGAACGAAGATATTTATCAGCCGGGTAATACGGAACCTTCTCCACTCGACAAGTTATCAGCAGAACTGCACCTTCTACAACGTATCCGTGACGAATCCCACAGGTTTGCAATCACCTATCATAGAAACCTGCGATCAAAAAAGAGCCGGGAATCCGTACTCGATTCCATTGCTGGAGTTGGCCCGGCACGTAAGAAAGCACTGATCAGAAAATTTGGTTCGGTGAGAAACCTCAAGGACGCGGCTATAGACGACCTCACCTCAGTTAAGGGTATTACACCGGAGCTCGCTAAAAAGATACTTGAACAACTGGGATAAGATAATTTATCTTAATAGACGGTATCAAGATCGAGCACCATACCATCCCTGGCAGCGATGACCCGTACCCCCGTATCGTCGCTTACTTCCTTCTCCATTTCCCAGGGTTTGGTCTTCCACATAGTAATGCCAAAATGCGTCAGGATAGCCGTCCTGGGTTTTATCTCCTTGATCAACTTAACTGCGTCAGTCAATGATAGATGATCAACCGGTACCCGGTGCTCCAGACACAGCACATTAATTATTACGAGATCGGCATGATAATGGCTGGCAAGCGAGTCAAATATTTTCGTATCGGTTATCCAGGAGAATTTGTGCTTCGGCGTTTTAAAAACGAAGCCGTAGGTTTCCACCTGGTGTATGTGCTTCACAGGTGTGCTGAACTTAACATCCCCTACCGCATAACGCTTGCCTTCCTCCAGCAGCTCAACTTTTTCAGGGCATCCCTGCAGGTAGGGTAATATGACAGCTCCGTTTTCAAACGCATCTGCCGGGGCATAGACATTCCCCCTCTTTTTCCATCCACCCTCCGTCATCGCTTCGATCATAACATTTATGTCAACTGAATGATCAAGGTGTTTATGTGACAGTATAATGGCGCTCAATTTGGTAGGATCACAGCCGAGTTTAATAGCATACACCAGTGAACCTGGACCAGGGTCCATCAGGATCTGTTCGCCTGCCAGGTTCATCCAGACACCACCGGTTGCAAGCAATTGTTTTGCTACAGTAAATCTAGCTCCGCCGGTACCAAGAAAAATAATAGTGTCCTTCGCTGTATCCATGGGCCACTATTATAACAGCCACAAAGGTTTCTACAGAAAATCGAGTTTCTGCTACAATGCGACTGCATTTATTAATCCGGAAGGTATATAAAATGAAGAGGCTGGAAGCAGATATTGCCAAACTCATTAGTGCAGTCGAAGCAAAAACGGGCAAGCATGTAACGATCGGGAGTGTGGAATCCGCAACCGGCGGAAGGATTGCGGATAGAATTACCAATATTTCAGGAAGTTCAGATTATTTCAAAGGGACGATCGTTTCGTATAACAATGATATTAAAGCTCGAGTAGTGGGGGTCAGGGATGAGACGCTGAAACTTCATGGAGCGGTCAGCCACGAGACATCGAGAGAGATGGCCGAGGGCGGACGAAAACTCCTGCAGGTGGACTTCTGTATATCGACTACCGGCATTGCCGGTCCAACGGGAGCCACACCAGTGAAACCGGTTGGGCTTTTTTACCTGGGCCTCGCAAGCGCCGCAGGTATATCCAGCTACAAGCATATATTTAAGGGCAAGAGAGAGGAGATAAAGGAAAAAGCCACACGGGCGGCACTGCAACTGCTGAAAGATGAACTGCAAAACAAATTGGATGCGTTAAAGGACATCCCTCTTGAGGAAAAGCACGTCGTAACCTGTTTCCTGGAACACCAGAAAATGATATTGATCCTGAGAAGGAGCGCCAAAGTCGGCACCTATAAACGCGCTTGGGCAGGAGTGAGCGGTTACCTGGAAAGCGACCCGCTGGACCAGGCATATACCGAAATAAGGGAGGAAACCGGCCTTTTCAAGAGCTCAGTCAAGCTAATCACCACCGGCCGCCCGTTGGAAATAATCGATAAAGATATCAATAAAAAATGGATTGTTCATCCATTTCTTTTCCACGTAACAGACCCCGAAAGGCTTAAAATA
>JAPLHL010000425.1 GCA_026389655.1 Chloroflexota bacterium | reverse complement strand
CTCCTGAGTTTTATCTGGGAGCGCATTGGCAGATGGCCGACCCCTCAATTGCCGTCGATAGAAGAATGAAATGCAGAGCGAGAATGAGTGAGAGAAATAAGGCGCTAGGGATGGCATGGCATAATTATAATGTAACAGGGGAGGGGATTAGGGCGGAATGTGACTGCCATCTAGACGACCCAATCATTGAGGCGCTGTGCCCAGCTAATGACAAAAGTCCTTCAGAAATAACAGCACTCAGTGGCAAGTCAGTCATTCAAGAAGCAGATATTGTTGAGTTAAGAAAGCTGTTCGAGGATAGAGAGAACAGATACGTGAATTAAGGCAAAAGATACTGCGGGTAGAGGTAGATTTACGGGATAAAGAAAAGCACCTGATGCAACTAGGAAAAATTGAGAGTAGTTTAACTTGGCGGGTAGCTAAGCAGTTTCTTAAGATAATCGACACAATCTTACCTTTAGGTACAAAAAGACGGCAGTTTGTGAAAAGCATATTTATTAAGTCCAACTAGCTAACCCATCTCCGATAAGGGGTTTCAGGTTTCATGCCATAAAACGAAATAGCCTTGACTAAACCGCACGTCGTGCGTTCGACTCGCATCAGGGGGTACCACTAAATCCCAGTGTTTTGCTTAGTTTTCCTGCTGTATTTCAGATTGTATTTCGTAATAACAAAGCCATTTAACATAATTATGTCCAGGTGTTATGATAGAGCTTAGAGGAATGAATATGCCTCTTACCAATACAAGGGTGGTGGCTTACTGGGATTTCTATGATTTTGCGACTGGAAGAATCATGGAGAGGGGGAGACCTGTGAAAAACCGCGCTATGCCGCATTTTGGAGAAGTGGTAGTTGGTGTTCCCGGCAAGCCGAATGCTATAGTGCGGGACATAAAATTTAGCGGGATCAAAGATAAGCTGCCCTGTTACAACGTCTTCGTCTAGTATCTTTAGGGATATTAGGCAGCAATTAATTCAGGATTTACTTTCAAATAATGTATCCGTTGGCAGGATTATCGCTGGAATTATCCATTTCGGTCATGTTTATTATCCTATCAGGCCTTCAATTTGGTGTACGTATGTGGGACACTGTTATTGAATGACAGGAGGCAGATCATGGATAAAAACATAACCGAAGTCAGACAATTGAAGGCAGTCCTGGCATGTGATCATAGTGACGGCTATCTTAAACTCTGGGCCAAAAACAAGCTGCATGAAATTGAATACCGTGAATTGATTGCACAGATGGATAAAACACCTGTGCTTGCTGCTTAGTATTTCCTGTTGCCAAAGATTTCATAAAGAAGACTCATTATATTCCAGCAGAAGCACTTCTGCTGGAATATGTCCCGTCTATCAAGACACTCGCAATTCTTAATAGACTTCCACTTTTTACCCGTATCCAGTTGACGCTGCAATAATAACGGGCAATTTCCGAGATAACGCTGACTTGCCATCCTTCGCCTTGCTGATGTAATATTTACTGCGTTTGTTCAACAAGGCTAATTTAGAGTATTAATTTCATCAATTGAAATTTGTTTTATACAGGTGTCCGACAGACGCCAGGGTACTTTAATAAACTAAGAATTTTAGTATAATAGGGGTGTAGCTCAGTTGGTAGAGCAGCGGTCTCCAAAACCGC
>JAPLHL010000437.1 GCA_026389655.1 Chloroflexota bacterium | reverse complement strand
GCCACGCTCGAATCCATACGTCTTCTTCGACTAGTTTCACATTATAGAGGAAAAAGAAAATGGGAAAAGGAAAAAGTGATATAGGACCACCGGACTACAAACAGATGCTTCCCGAAGTCATCAAGAAGAACTACGGGAAATGGAAGTATCATGAGATCTTAAAACCCGGTGTCTTGAAGCATGTCTCAGAGACCGGGGAAGAGGTCTGGACTGTCAGGGCAGGCTCACCCAGGCTGGTCAGCATCGATTTCATCCGTGATATTTGTGATATCGCCGATAAGTACTGCGACGGACATCTGCGGTTTACGAGCCGGTCCAATATTGAATTCATGACTCCCTTGGAAGCGAATGTGGAGCCGATAATTGCTGCGATTCAGAAGATTGGACTTCCTGTTGGCGGTACAGGCAAGTCCATTTCCAACGTGGTGCACACTCAGGGTTGGGTACATTGTCACAGCGCTGCGACTGACTCATCCGGAATTGTAAAAGCACTGATGGATGAGCTCTACCCGTACTTTACCAGCATGAAGTTGCCCGCCAAGCTGCGAGTGGCCCTGGCCTGCTGCATTAACATGTGCGGCGCCGTACATTGCTCGGACATAGCTATCGTTGGTGTCCATACCAAGCCGCCCAAGGTCGACAATACCAAGGTTGGCGCTGTCTGCGAGATACCTACTACGATGGCATCCTGCCCGACGGGTGCAATCAGGCGTCATCCCGATTCAAATATAAAAGGCCTCGTAGTCAACGAGAAAAAATGCATGTACTGCGGTAACTGTTTCACAGTTTGTCCCGCAATGCCGTTGGCAGATAGCGAAGGCGACGGCGTGGCTATCTACGTTGGGGGCAAAGTATCCAATGCGCGCAGCGCGCCCAAGTTCTCCCGGTTGGCCATACCTTACCTCCCGAATAACCCTCCTCGATGGCCTGAGGCAGTCAGTGCAATCAAGAATATTGTAGAAGTCTATGCTAAAAATGCCCTGCCTGATGAAAGGATGGGCGAGTGGATTGACCGTGTAGGCTGGGAGAACTTCTTCAAGCTCACAGGTATACCATTCACAGAGTATCACATCGACGATTTTACCCATGCGGTGGACACTTACCGGACTACGACACAATTCAGATGGTAGCAGGAGAGATGGAGAAATGACTGAAGGCGTAACTGAAGAACTTAAAGAAAAGGTACTGAAATACCTGGGTACCGTATCCAAGGCCAAAAACAGGGACGTAGCCCGTGCGATCGAAGTCGAAAAAGCGCTGGTAGATAAAGCTATAGCCGAATTGGCCAAAGAAGATAAGATCCAGTATTTATACCTGGGCACCTCTTACGTCCAACTTAAGCAGTAAACAGGATAGTACTTCATGCAGATACCCCGGTTAATGATCGCTGCGCCGCAAGGCAGATCGGGCAAGACCACGGTCGCCATCGGTCTATGTGCGGCATTAAGAGAAAGGGGATTGAAGGTCAAGCCCTTCAAAAAGGGGCCCGACTATATCGATCCGTCCTGGCTTAGCGAATCTGCGGGGATAGTCTGCTGCAACCTCGACCCGTTCCTGTGTGATCAGGCTACATTACTGAGAGGGTTCCAGGCGTCATGCAGGGGCGCCGACCTGGCTCTTATTGAGGGTTCCATGGGTTTATATGACAGCTCTTCTGAAGATGGGGAGGGAAGCTCCGCCTGGCTGGCGCGGCAGTTACAGTCGCCCATCGTCATGGTGGTCAATTCTATGCGTATGACCCGAAGCGTCGCTGCTATGGTAAAGGGCTACATGGATTTTGAGCCGGAAACAAGGATAGCGGGAGTCATATTGAACAACGTTGCCGGTGTGAGGCACGTGGACACAATAGTCAGGTCACTGGAACAGCATTGCGGAATACCTGTGCTGGGTGCGATTCCCAAAGACGCCGACGTGAATATTAAAGAGCGGCACCTGGGTATTGTTCCACTTAAAGAACAGGATGAAGCTGATGCAATGATCGATCGTATCTGCGCAGTGTTCAAAGGTCACGCAGATATAGACAAGATTCTGCAAATTGCTTACTCCGTACCTGCCATGCCGGACCAGAAGGTCACAATCAGCACACCGGGAGCATATAAGATCCGGATGGGCGTTCTTGCAGATAATGCTTTCACATTCTACTACCCGGAAAACCTTGAGGCATTAAGACAGGCTGGGGCACAACTCATCTATGTAGATTCTATGACTGCCAGGCGATTGCCCGACATCGACGCTCTGTATATCGGCGGCGGATTTCCAGAGCTTTACGCCGCTGATTTGGAGGCCAATGCCAGTCTCAGGAAAGATATAAGCGAGGCTGCCGAAGCCGGCCTGCCCATTTATGCAGAGTGTGCCGGCTTAATGTATTTATGCCGCTCGATTATCAAAGCTGGCAGGGTTTACCGGATGTGTGGGGTAATCCCGGCTGATGTGGAAATCGAAAGTAAGCCACAGGGACACGGTTACGTGGTAGCCGGGGTTGTCTCTGATAATCCATTCTTTGAAAAGGGTTACATCTTGCGAGGTCATGAATTTCACTATTCGAGACTGCAAAATACAGAAGCACTGTCTTATGCTTATCGTATCCAGCGTGGACATGGGGTAGATGGGCAATCGGACGGTATAACGTACAAAAACGTTTTCGCCTCATACACACATATACATGCATGGGGCGTACCGTCCTGGGCGCACAATTTCATCAAACTTGCTGCCATCAGGCGGAGTACTAACAAAATTACCGTACAAAACGGAGGGTATTAGAATGGCTGCTACGTGCCCTGTATGCAAAATGGAAGTTGAAGAAAAGAAAGCCCGGGGGACCTCTGAATATAAAGGAAAGGCTTACTATTTTTGCTGTAAGACCTGCAAGAAGAAGTTCGATGAGAACCCCGACAAATATCAGACTGATAGTAAATAAACAGGAGGGTTAACATGCCTAAAGTTACACTCGGCGACAAAGAGATTGAAATAGATGAAGACGGGTTTGTGCAGGATTCTGATAAATGGGACAATGCAGTAGCAGAAGATATAGCCAAAACCGAAGAAGCCTTCCCTATGACAGAGGAACGCTGGAAGATAGTGAATTACCTGCGAAACTATTTTCTCGAGTTTGGTATTGCGCCCCCTGTCAGAATGGTGATTAAACAAACAGGATTTGATTTAAAAAAAATCTATGAACTATTTCCTGGCGGACCTGCCAAAGGAGCCTGCAAAATCGCAGGGTTGCCGAAACCGACAGGGTGCGTTTAACCGCCCTAATTGGAAGGTTCGGTCTTAGAGATGTGGCTGCAGCTTATTATCTATGCAAGCTTGATTATCTTCGCCATTGCGCTTACGTGGAGGGCAATCAGGTACGCCAGGATGCCTGTTCATCTCAGGTGGGAGCTTTATCCGGTAGCTCATGAAAAAGGACGGCCATACGGCGGTTCATATCTCGAAGACCTGGGATGGTGGCATCGTCCCCGCCGCATCAACCCATTTGGCGAATTCAATACTTTTATGGGGGAGAT
>JAPLHL010000506.1 GCA_026389655.1 Chloroflexota bacterium | reverse complement strand
TGATAATATGATTTCCAAAATAAACACGGTTGCTCTTCGAGTTGGAACCCTAAACCTCCCCGGCATGGGGTCCAACCGGCAGGCTGAGAAGCCTCAAGGGTGAAGGTGGAAACGCCTCCGCCTCCCGAGCTAGGAAAGGAGAGTGAGATGTCTTTAGGTCGTGGTAATCCTGCTAAGCGTGTTTTCCTTGCCTCAGTCATTTGTATCCTCCTCGTATTGTCCGTGGCCGTTGCAGGCTGCGCCCCTGCCGCTAAATCGCCGCCTGCGGCAGCTCCGGCGGCAGCTCCGGCGGAAGCTCCAGCAGCAGCTCCAGCGGCAGTGACCGCACCGCCAAAACCTGCTAACCCTGAAATCATCATGGCCAGCACTACCAGCACCCAGGACTCCGGGCTGATGGATGTGTTGATACCCATTTTTCAGCAAAAGACAGGCTATTCAGTTAAGCCGATATTTGTAGGCTCCGGCGCCGCAATGACCCTGGGGGAGAGGGGGGAGGCGGATGTCCTTCTCGTACACGCACCGGACTCAGAGGTTAAGTTTATGCAGGCCGGTAACGGTGTGAGCAGGCTGCTCGTCATGCACAATGACTTTATTATCGTTGGCCCAGCGGCTGATCCTGACGGTATAAAAGGGATGACATCAGCCCTCGATGCGCTGAAAAAGATCGCTGCCGGGACAACCATTTTTATCAGCCGTGGCGACAACTCCGGCACTGATCAGCTGGAGAAAAAGTTGTGGAAGACCGACGGCATTACGCCCAAGGGCCAGGCCTGGTACCAGGAAACAGGCCAGGGCATGGGGGCTACTCTGAGCATAGCTTCCGAGAAGGCCGCTTATACAATAACCGACCGGGCCACGTTCCTGGCAACTCAGAAGAACCTGAGCCTGGTCATACTGGTGCAGGGTGATCCTGTCCTCCTGAATATCTATCACGTAATCGATGTAAATTCGGCCAAATCTCCCAGGATCAATGCAGTGGGAGCCAAAGCGTTTGTTGCATTTATGGTCGATCCTTCCACGCAGGGGGTCATTGGCAAGTTCGGCATTGACAAATATGGTCAAGCGCTCTTCTTCCCGGATGCCGGCAAGAAGGAAGCCGACCTGGGAAGCAACTAGCAAAGGATTATACGGCTGACCCCGGCTTGTCGATGCAGGCCGGGGTCAGCCTCTTGTTCCGGGGATCTTTGCAATGGACCTTATTTTTCAGGGGTTTGTTCAGGCCTTTCAACTGCTTCTGCAGGGTGACCGGGAAGTCATCAATATCGCGCTCCTGTCGCTGGGGGTCTCTTTATGCGCCACTGCGATCAGCCTGTTCGTAGGAATTATCCTCGGTGTGGCCATTGCGTTGAACCAGTTTACGGGGCGCCGTTTCCTGGTCAGCCTGATAAATGCTGGAATGGGTGCTCCTCCGGTTGTGGTTGGCCTGATCGTCAGCGTCTTCTTGTGGCGTAACGGTCCCCTTGGGTTATTTCACCTGATGTACACCCCGTGGGCCATGATAATTGCGCAGTGCATTATCTCACTTCCTATAATCATGGGATTTACCCTGGCTTCTATTCAGAATATTGATCCCAAGCTCCGGCTTCAGATACTTGCCCTGGGAGCATCGCGCTGGCAGTTGTTGTGGCTGCTGGTCAAGGATACCCGCCTGCCCCTGCTTGCGGCAGTCATGGCCGGATTCGGCTCCATCATATCCGAGGTAGGCGCCTCGATGATGGTGGGCGGAAATATAACTGATCAGACCCGTGTACTCACCACGGCCATCGTGATGGAGAACAGCAAAGGCGATTTCGGCATGGCCATCGCCCTGGGGATCATTCTGATGGCCCTGGTTTACGTTGTGAACCTCATGCTCACAGGGGTTCAACAGCAGAGCAGGCCGAGATGAACTGTGAACATAATCCGATTATAGAAGCAAGCGGGATGGAGGTGGTCCTGGGCGGACAGAAGGTACTTGACATACCCTCTCTCAAAGTTTATCCGCACGAGGCGCTGATTGTGATCGGGCCGAACGGCTCAGGTAAAACCACCCTGCTGCTTAGCCTTGCCCTGCTGTTGAAACCGTCAGCCGGAGTGTTGTCTTACAAAGGTATTCCTGTCCAGAATTCCGATATGCTGCAGTTGAGGCGCAGGCTGGCGGTAGCTTTCCAGGAATCCCTGCTGCTAAACAGTTCCGTGCTGGAAAATGTAACCCTGGGGCTGCGCTTACGTGGGGTGAAAGGCCGTGAAGTCAACGCCAGGGCGATGAAATGGCTCGAGCGGTTTGGAGTCGCACCGCTGGCAAAAAGACAGGCTCGAATGCTGTCAGGAGGCGAGGCCAAGCGGGTCAGCCTGGCTCGTGCTTTTGTACTGGAGCCGGAAGTCCTCTTCCTGGATGAACCCTTCAGTGCGCTGGACAGTCCCACCCGTCAGGGCCTGCTGGAGGATTTTGAGAGTGTATTGAGAGAGACGAAGGTCACTACGGTCATGGTGACCCACGACCGCAATGAAGCCCTGGTGCTCGCCGACCGGGTGGCGGTGTTGATGAAGGGAACTATAAGTCAGCTTGGCACGCCGGAGGAGGTATTCGGCGCCCCGGTGGATGAGGAAGTAGCCGGCTTCGTGGAAGCGGGAAACATCCTGCATGGGGTGGTTGATTGCCAGACTGATGGAATGGTCTCTATCAACATAAAAGGACAGAAGATCCAGGCAATGTCCGGTCTCACCTGCGGCAGCGAGGCCACGGTTTTCCTCAACTACGAAGATGTCACTATCAGTCTGCCTTCGCCGGAGATAATCCGCAGCAGCGCCCGCAATCAGCTACGCGGCAGGATAACCAGGATTTTTCCTTTCGGCTATCAGGTCAAGGTGACAATAGACTGCGGGTTCCCATTAGCGGCGGTCGTCACGAGGTTGTCCGGCGAGGAACTCGGGCTCGATGAAGGCAAAGAAGTAGTCGCTTCCTTTAAGGCCACTGCCGTAAAAGTCCTTCCCGGCGCAAAGAAAAAGGCCTAACGCCGTTCTGCCAGGTAGGTGCCGCTTTTTCCGCCCGTCTTCTTCACCAGGTGTATGTCCGTGATGGTCATGCGTTTGTCGAACATTTTGCACATATCGTAGATGGTCAGTGCGGCCATTGACACTGCAGTTAAGGCTTCCATCTCGAACCCCGTCTTCCCCTCGCCTTTAACCGTGGCTGTGATCTCGATTGCACCGGCTTCAGAATCTAAATTGAATTCGATGATGACGCTGGATAGCAGAAGCGGGTGGCACAGGGGTATCAGGTCGGGAGTCTTCTTGGCTGCCATTATCCCGGCTGTTTGCGCTGTCGCCAGCACATCACCTTTCGGTATCTTATTGTTTTTAACAAGGCTGAGTGTATCTTTATTCATATTGATGCGCCCTTTGGCCAGGGCCAGCCTTGCGGTCTCTTTCTTGCCGGTCACGTCGATCATGCGGATATCGTGCGGGCTCATGTTTTACCCTCCGATCTTGGACATTTTTGTTTTCTCAGCGGCGCCGGCTACAAAACGGTGGTTTTGCGGCTTGGCTGCGATAGCGGCCGTTACCAGTTGTTTGACTGCTTCCAGGTCGGCATTATTGCGGACGGGTGTTTTGATATCAACCCCGTTGTCGGAAAAAAGGCATGGGAACAGCATGCCTGTCGCCGAAAGGCGCAGCCTGTTGCAGTCCTGGCAGAACGGCTCTGAAACAGGGCTGATAAACCCGATGGTACCGGTTGCGCCGGGCAGGCGGAAATAGCGTGCTGCGCCGTTGCCGGCTATCCCGTGAAACGGTTCCAGCATACCCAGCGCCTCGATTTTCTTACGCAGGACCTGTGAAGGCACGAACTCGGCGGTCCTGTTAAGCGGCATCAGCTCTATGAACCGCACGTGCCACCCTGCCGCCAGCGTCATGCGGGCAAAATCAACGATCTCGTCATCATTGATGCCCTGCATAGGCACCATGTTTATTTTCACAGGGTTCAGCCCCGCTTTCCTGGCCGCTTCGATCCCCTTCAGTGTGTCGGACAGTTCACCTGTCCGCGTGATCTGCTTGAAGCGGTCGTGCTTTAGAGTGTCAAGGCTGATATTGATGCGGTGCAGGCCTGCATGTACCAGGTCTTCGGCGTAGCGTGCCAGCATGGTCCCGTTGGTCGTCATGGAGATGTCTTTAACACCTTTGACTGAGGAGATCATGTGTATCAGGTCGGCAACTCCCGTCCTTACGAGCGGTTCTCCGCCGGTGATCCTGATTTTGTCGATTCCCATTTCGACGGAAGCCCGCACGACCAGCAGTATCTCTTCAAAGCTCAGTATGTCATCGTGGGACACCAGGGGGATGCCTTCGGGAGGCATGCAGTAAACGCACCGCAGGTTGCAGCGGTCTGTCACAGAGATCCTAAGATAGCTGATGCCCCTCTGGAAACTATCGCACAAACCTGCCATCGTGTTTATCCTTAGGTGTGGTCCCCTACCCTGCCGTGCAGCGTCTCTATGGCATGCGGTATGATCGGCAGCAGCACGTCGAGATACTCCTCCACGGCTTTGGGGTTTCCGGGAAGGTTAACGATCAGGCACTTCCCGCGGATGCCTGCTACAGCCCTGCTCAGGATGGCGGTGGGGGTCTTGGTATAGCCGTCGGACCTCATTGCCTCCACTATGCCGGGGACTTCCTTTTCTATCACTGATTTCGTTGCCTCGGGGGTTACGTCTCTCGGGCTTATGCCGGTGCCTCCCGTTGTGATGATGAAATCCATCTCGCCGCTGTCCGCCCACGTCGATAATGTCATGGCAATGGCCCTGGCCTCGTCGGGGACTATCAGATACTTGGCTACCTCGATTTCATTGTCGTCAAACACCTTGACTATATAGTCTCCGCTGGAATCGGCACGTTCACCCGCCGACCCCTTGTCGCTTATAGTAAGAACGCCTGCCTTATACATTTTTATTCCTGATCAGAATGACTGCGTTCCTTATTATACCAACCTTTTTGAGGGTACTGAGCATTGCCAGTATGGAGCTGGCTATAATATCTTTCACGAAAGGCTTCAGGAAAATGGGTTTGCCGTTGACCGTGATCTCCATGTCCGGGGGCATCTTGTCCATAATGTCCTTTTCGATGAAATCGGCAATACCTTCAGCATCGTCACGCCTGAATTGCGGTATTTTGAGTTTAAGCTTCTCGTCTGAGACGATGGCATACAGCTCGGACTCCTTGAACACGGGGGCTGCGTTTTTCCCTTTATGCACCTCTATCTTCGGTAGTTTAGTGCTTTTGAAACCCTCTGCCAGCACGATATTATATCCCTGGCCCAGCGCCTTCAGCGCCTCCTCGAGTCCGGGTTCACCGCTGATATTTTTAAATACGGTAATACGTGAAGGCGATGCCACTACCGTAGCGTCGCTGCCGGCCCGGGAGAAACGCCAGGTGTCTTTACCGTTTGTATCCATGTCCACCATCTGGTGTGCGTGTTTTATGGCTGCCACCTTAAATCCCCTCGACTTGAACTCTGCGACAAGCTTCTCCATCAGCACTGTTTTACCTGACCCTGATTTTCCGACGATCGCTACTACGGGTATCATTGTCACTTACTTTTACGGTGTTCCCGCAATGTTTTAGAGCAGCCTGACCTTTATCTTTGTGCCCGCCTT
>JAPLHL010000493.1 GCA_026389655.1 Chloroflexota bacterium | reverse complement strand
TTTAACCGCAATCTTAAAATTATGATCGACCCGGGTAATGGCGCCGCTTCCGGTTTTGCCAGCGAAATATTTAAGAAATTGGGATTTAATGTTATACCTATCAATGACATACCTGACGGTCGCTTCCCGGGCCGCAGTCCGGAACCTAAAGAGGACACCTTGCAGGGCACCATTAAATTCCTCAGGCAAAAAGACGCTGACCTGGCAGTATGTTTTGATGGCGATGCTGACCGCGTGGTTTTCTGTGAGAAAAAGGGATTCCTCGGCTTCAACGAAATGATTGCCTTCATCTCAAAAATTGTTATCAAGTCCTCGGGCAAACCGGTAGTAGCTACGACGGTGGAAACCGGCATGCTGCTGGACCTCGCAATACAAGATCTTGGCGGCAGAGTAATCCGCGGGAAGGTCGGTGACGTCTATGCCGCCCATCTTGCCAGGGATAATGATGCGGCCCTTGGAGTAGAATCCGTAGGGGTTTATATTCTACCGCAGGCCGGATATTATCCTGATAGCATCTTTGCTGCTCTCATATTACTTGGTTCAATCGCACAAGTTACCGAAGTAAGGGAATTCATTAGTTCGCTGCCCGCCCTGTATTTTAACAAGGATAAGGTAGCCTGCTCCAATGAGCTCAAAGCGCCTGTTATGCAATATGTCGGAAACAGGGTGCAGGCGCTAAGACCGCTCGCCATTAACGACCTGGATGGGCTTAGATTAGAGTTCGGCAATGCCTGGATGCTGATCAGGGCAAGCGGTACCGAACCGGCGATACGTATAATGGCCGAATCTAAAACTAGTGAGCATACTCTACGCCTGATTAAAAACGGCGTTACAATTGTTGAAGAAGCAGTTAAAGGGGGCAAGTAATGAAAGTCGTTTTCCTTTGCGGTGGAGTAGGAAAAAGGATGTTCCCTATCACGGAAGATAAATTCCTGCTCGATTTCATGGGTAAGACGTTACTTGAACACCAAATAGAAATGGCCCGGGATTCAGGCCTGAATGAATTCGTGATCATTGGAAATTCCGGCAACATCGAACGGGTCAAGAAATTGGCTTCATCGGTAAAAGGGACCAAATTCGAGTTCGCACTTCAAACACAACCCCTGGGAATTGCTGATGCTTTGAAAAGCGCTGCCTCTCTCTTGAACAGCGAAATATTGGTAGTTAATCCTAATGATGTTTTTGACAAATCGGCTTACAGCATGCTGCTCGAAGCGTATAAAGGCCGGGCAGCCTCCTCCTACATGCTGGGCTATAAGGTGAAACAATACTTCCCCGGAGGTTACCTGGCTGTAAATGACCGGGAAGAACTAACCCGTATAGTTGAAAAACCCGAACCCGGCACAGAGCCCAGCGATTTGGTCAATATCCTGCTGCATCTTCATACCAATGTGCAAAGGCTGTTTGAGTACATAGATATAGTACAGACCACAAGGGACGATGTATATGAATGCGCTATAGACGGCATGGTGCGCCATGCACACAAAATCAAAGTCGTAAATTATGATGGCCGCTGGGCGCCAATTAAATACCCCTGGCATATTTTCGATATCGTTAAAATTTTTCTGGATGAAACTGAAAAAAGAATCGCAAAGTCAGTATCTATTTCAGACCGGGCCACTATATCGGGCAAAGTGGTGATAGGGGAAAACGTGCGCATCCTTGAAAATGCAGTGGTACGAGGTCCGGTTTATATAGGACCTAACTGCGTTATCGGCAATAATGCTCTAATCAGGGAGTATAGCCATATAGGCGCTGGCTGCGTAGTCGGCTTTTCTACAGAAATAAAGGGTTCATACATTGGCGATAATTGCTGGTTCCATTCGAGTTATATCGGCGATTCCATCATCGGCAATAACTGCTCTTTCGGGGCGGGAACAGTAACGGCCAATTTCCGTTTCGATGAAAAAACAGTGCCTGTGAGATACAATGAAGCAAAGGTGGACACAGGCAAGGATCATTTCGGCGCCATAATAGGAGATAACTGCAAAATGGGTATTAACTCGGGCATCCTGCCGGGCAGGCGCATAGGGCCAAACTCCATAGTAGGCTCGCATGTTTGCCTGACTGAGGACCTCCCGCCTGATACAATCGTAAATTGTGCGCAGCAGAATCATTTTGAAAATCATGGCATAGCGCTGCATAAAGTTAAGAAACTGGAGCCTGAAAATAGGTTGGGAAAATGATGCCTGATATTGATAAGATCAAATTGCCAAAACACGTTGCCATTGTTATGGACGGTAACGGCAGATGGGCCCGGAAGAAACACCAACCCCGGCTTTATGGTCACAAGCAGGGTGCCATGCATGCGCGTGACTTTGTAGAAATCTTTGCGAAATATAATATTCCTTTTTTAACGCTGTACGTTTTTTCAACGGAAAATTGGAGCCGTCCTAAGGCAGAGGTCGATGGTATAATGCGCCTGCTGAAAGATAACTTCGACGAAGCAGTTAAGATAGCGCTCGCCCGGAATATCCGTATCAGGCATCTAGGTCGATTGGACAGATTATCCCCCGGACTACAACGAAAGGTCGCTGAGGCTAT
>JAPLHL010000083.1 GCA_026389655.1 Chloroflexota bacterium | reverse complement strand
AGTTGCCGTAGTATCGCCGTAAGCATCTATGGTGTGCTTACCCTTTACTGAGGCTGGTACCGCAAATGATGTTGTCCATGTTCCCTGTTCATCAGCGGTAATACTTGATTTCATGCTGGTGCCATCATAGGTGACATTGATGTTTTTTTCGCTGAGAGCGAAACCGTGCCCTATAACGGTTATATTTGTTCCTGTCGCACCGGTAATCGTGTCTATCGCTATATTAGGTAGAGTGGTAAAAGTCTGAGTCAGTATCTGTGTATTTGTTGGACTTTCAACTATCACCGCATGTTCACCGCTGCAAGATGCGGGTACGGTAAATACTGCATTATGGCTGGAACCGACTACCCCCTGTTTAATCAGAGTACCGTCCCAGAAAATAGAGAATGTATACCCTTCAATAAGATCTGTTACAGTTATTTCAGTACCAACAATTCCTGTAATGGGGCTCACACTGGCTGCCATTGCATTGCCAGTGGGTATAAGGCACAGTAAAATCGCTAAAAGAGTGATGACTGCCAGCATCTTGATTCTCATTGACGAACCTCCTTTTAATAATAATACAGAAAAATAAATATAATTGATAGTATGTTTGCGTACTGTCTACGCGCAGAGGTGCTAAACGGACTGAAATTATTCATTAATGACCCGTCTGATTTCATTTTTCTGTATCTTTCCGATACCTGTTTTCGGCATAGCTTTTATGAAAAATATTTTCTTTGGGGCCATATAGTGGTGGATGTGCCCGGAAAGGTATTTCAATAATTCATCTTCTGTGACCTGAAAGCCCGGTTTCAATACCGTTGCGGCATCTGCCACTGCCGGGTGTATTTGGTGATATAAATGAGTTGCTTGTAATCTCCATATCGCCGGACATTTTTGTCCAGTAACTGGCCGATGTTGATGCTCATCTCTCATCCCCCGCCGGGCCGTTGCAGATATGGTCTCGAATACCCAGATATTTCAAGAATTTTTAAATCGCTGTCCCAGCGCTGCAACTGACTTATAATCCTCCACCTGTCGAGTCTCCTCAACGCTGTCCCAGCCGAGAAGGTTTTTCATCTCTCGCGCTACCACGGTAACTGCATCCATACCCTGGTCTTTTCTCATGCCTACCAGGCTACGCCTCAACATAAAATCACCGACAGTCATACAGCTTTCCATCTTTACTGAGTGCCAGACCTGGGCGATTATATCTGTACCTCCCGGGCTGATCGGCTGCCTGCCGGTAATATCTTCATTGGCGAGGTTGAGCACTTCCCCGGTGCGTGATCCATATAGATGTGCAAGGTTAATAACGGTCTCTTCCGGAACGCAGTCGTTTTTCACCAGACTATCTATCTCTTCTTTGCCGAGCGCCGGCGCCCCCGGCAGTGATTTTTGGCCGGTCGTGCAGGGTGTTTTTACGCCTAACTTGCGGCAAACTAAATCGGCCGCATCCCTGGCCACCGCCCGGTATGCGGTTATCTTACCTCCCAGCACGGAAACAAGGCCGTCGATTTTATCACGTTGACTATGATCGATAAGTTCGTGATTGCGGGACGTATTCGAAGCTGATTTACCCGGCTTAATTGCCAGGGAACGAAGACCGGCATACGTATAATAAATATCGTCGGCTTTAACATCAGGGTATGCCATGTGCAAACCTTCCAGGACATAGTCCACATCGGCTTTGGTGGCATATACAGCGTCCAGGTTTTCCGTGTAATCGGTATCAGTTGTGCCAACCAGCGAAAATCCTTCCCAGGGGATAACAAAAAACAGGCGCCCATCTACGGGCGAGAACAGCACCAGCGCATGTTCTGACACCTTGGGTACCACGATATGAATGCCCTTTGTCCTGCGCAGATATTCCGGCTTATTAGTGAAAACCATGCTTTTTACAACATCCACCCAGTGACCGGCTGCATTTACAATTATATTGCCTTTTGCCTGCAGGACCTCGCCGGTTATTTCGTCTTTAACTTCAACACCTGTGATACGGTTATTGTCCCTCAGGACATCGGTGACCCTTGCATGATTTACTACGGTTGCTCCGCCTTCGCAAGCGGACAGGGCGGTTTCGAAATTCAGCCGCTCGGTGAAAGGAATTTTGCAATCGTAATACAAATAAGAACCCTGTAAATTGCGCACTTTCAATCCGGGTTCAAGTTCCAGTGTTTTGTTCCTGCCGTAGAACTTATGGTTAGGGAGGGTCTTGTCGTAAGATAATATATCGTAGAGAGTGACGCCGAGCGCCATTTCTACATTGAGGAATGTGGTGGGTATGGGTATTAAAAAAGACAGTGGGTGAACGAGGTGAGGCGCAATCCGCAGCAGCACTTCCCGCTCGCTAAGGTCCTGCCTTACAAGTCCGAAATCAAGTTGGGCCATATAGCGCAGGCCGCCGTGAACCAGCCTGGTTGACCGGGACGTGGTCCCGGAGCCG
>JAPLHL010000522.1 GCA_026389655.1 Chloroflexota bacterium | reverse complement strand
GATGCCGCTCTCCGTGATATAGATGGGTTTGTCAGTATAGCGCCTGATCATCTTGAGCGCCCGGTATAAGCCCTCCGGGTAAATCTCCCATCCCATATCCGTCAACTGGTCCGGCGGCGATTTGGTGGTCTCAACGAACTGTTCCTTACCAAAAGGCTTGAATACCCGGTAATGGTTGGTGTAATAGTTGAGTCCCATGTAGTCGAAAGCTCCCTTCTCCCCGCCCTTGAATGACTCGTTGACCACGCCGGGCAATAGGAAACTGAATTTCCCCTTGGCGAGGTACTCGAAATGTGCTTCGTTCATATTCTGGCTAAGCATTCTGGCAACGAGGATATCCAACAGGTTCCACTTGTTGGGAGGATCGAACAGCGCAACATGGACCACCAGCCCGACCTGCGCTTCGGGGTGCACTTTCTTGACCGCCTTATAAGCAGCAGTATGCCCGAGCAGCATGTTGCGGTAAGCTCGTGCGGCTTTTTTTGCATCAATATCCGCCGGCGGGAACTCCCCCGTGAAATACCCGAACACCGCATAAATGGCAGGCTCGTTTATCGTGCACCATAACTTGACCTTAGACCCAAGCCTCTGCGCAACCCGTTCCGAAAACCTGGCGAAAATCTGCGGGGCCTCATCCTGCACCCATCCCCCTTTCTCCTCGAACCAGATGGGGTTAGTGAAGTGATGCAGCGTAACCATCGGCTCTATGCCGTTTTTCAATAGCTCATCAACCAAATCGCTATAGTGGCTGAGCGCCGATTCATCAAACTCACCGGGCTTCGGCTCGATCTTGCTCCACTCCACCGAGAAGCGGTAGGAGTTAAGCGATATTTCCTTCATGAGCTGGACATCTTCCTTATAAAGGTTCCACTCATCGCAAGCTGCTCCGGCCTTCTGTCCATCATCGATCTTCGGTTTGCCCTGCGCATCGACTGCTGACTCAAACTGGTGCCAGTTGGTGTTGAAGCAGTACCCTTCCACCTGGTAGGCAGCAGTGGCCGAACCCCACAGGAAATTTTTTCCGAATTTCCAGGGTATGGCTTTGAGTTTACCATAATCGAAGTGCAGGTTGAGATCGCGGTCCCGCAATGCTAAAACCAGCCCGAAATATATAATAGCCAGTGCCACAAGAACGAATAAAACGATAATAAGCGCTGCCATGATTCCTACCTCCCTCGAATTATATGGTCACGTCTTGTACGTATTTTATCATATCAGCATAACGCTTCGATATGTATTGACATTGCCCCGTATCTCTTATAGTATGATTCAAACAGCCGGACTTTTTTATAACATCGATAAACCTTGCAGCATGGATTATTAGTACCGGAGAGGCGGTAATCAGATGGAAAAGATAAGGATAGGCTTTGTCCCTGCGCACCGGGACCCGTTTGATGAGGATTGGGCGGTGAAGATGCGCAGGCGTTGCCTGGATGCCCTGTCCCGTATCCCAAGGCTGGAAGTTATTGTGCCGGACGAAAAGCTCACACCCAAAGGTTTGGTCCGTGACGACAACGATGCCGAAAAAGTAATTCAGCTGTTTTCAGAGAAGGAAATCGACGGTTTGCTGATCGGCACTATGACCTTCGGCGACGAGGTCTCCACCCTGGCGGTTGCCCAGGCATTTAACGATCTACCCCTGTTACTTTTCGGCACGAAGGAAGGCCCGTTCACCAGGGACGGCGCCCGCAGATCGGACTCTTTCTGCGGCACGCTTTCAGTTTCATCCGGCCTGAACCGCAGGAAAATCCCATTCCTTTTCGCGGGAATACTTTTCCCTGAAGAGGAAATATTCCTGAACAGCATGCTGAATTTTGTGCAGGTGTGCTCCATTGTGGGTGGATTCATTGGGGCCAGCATCGGGCTGATCGGCCCCCGGCCCGAACGTTTCGAGACCTGCATTTGCAATGAGGACGCCATGATCCGCCAGTTCAAGCAGCGGGTCGTCCCAACATCTTTGCTCGATATCATGCAGCGCCTTAATGCGCTTAAAAACAACGATCCTGAATTATTGAAAATAATACGGGAGATGAAAAAAGAGACGGACCTGTCAGCCCTCAAACCGCAGGCTGTACGTAATATTGCGGGTCTTCAGTATGCCCTGAGACAGTTCGCTGAGGAGAAGAACCTCTCCGCTATGGGCGTGCAGTGCTGGACCGCTATGCAGGAAGTCTATGGCATCTCAGCCTGCTATGCGCTGGGACGTCTTAATGACCAGGGTGTCATAACCGCCTGCGAGGTAGATATTTACGGTGCGCTGACCATGCTTATACAGTACCTGGCTTCTCTGAATACCATGCCCCCGCACTTCATTGACTGGACCATACAACACCAGAAAAAAGAGGACGTTTTCCTGGCATGGCATTGCGGCAATGCCCCGCCGTCCCTGGCATGCAAGGGATGCAATATCGCCCTTCGTACCCACAGCATCCTCAGCCTGCAAGTAGGCGCCGAATCTTCTGTGGGCACGGCGGAGTTCCAGCTTAAGCCGGGTATCGTCACTCTTTCCCGCCTGACCGAAATTGACGGTAAGTTCAAGATGTTGATCACCAACGGAGAAACCGAGAAGTCCGACCAGGTCCTAAGGGGTTCCTGGAGTTGGGTGAAAGTGCCTGACCTGAATAGGCTCTACAATACGCTGGTATATGAGGGATTCACACATCACGCCAGCATGATTCACGGCGACTACGCGCAGTCCATCAACGATGCCTGCCGTTTCCTGGGTATCGAGACCGTAATAGCCTGAGTATTTATACAGAGAGAACATGCCTATGTTTAAGTTCGGCGTTGACTCGCTTATCTGGACTGAAGAGTTCACGGAGAAGGACCTGTCACTGATCGACAAGGCAAAAAAGCTGGGCTTTGATGTGATCGATATCAACATCTCCCATCCCGAACGCTTCCCTACAAAAGCAGTCAAGGCCAGGGTAAAAGAAGTGGGAATCGAGGCCGTAACGACCTTTGGACTGTCTGATGACGCCAACATTATCTTTCCGGATCTTAAAATAAGGAAAAATGGTGTCGAGACTATTAAGAAGGTAGTCGATATAAACAACGAGATTGGCACTAAGATTATGGGTGGTGTGTTCTACGCTGAATGGGGTTACCTGTCAGGGAAGCCCAGGACGGAAGATGAGTGGAAATGGTCCGTCGAATGTATGAGAGAAGCCGCTCTTTATGCTAAGAAACAGAGCGACCTTGTCTTGGGCATGGAAGTGCTTAACAGGTTCGAGTCGCACTTTCTCAATGTAGCCGACGACGCGGTAAGGTATTGCAAAGAGGTCGGCACGGGCAACGTGAAGGTCCACCTCGACACTTTCCACATGATACGTGAGGAAACGAGCTTTAAGGAAGCAGTGGAAGTCTGCGGAAAAGACTACCTGGGCTATGTCCATGTTTGCGAGAATAACCGCGGCATACCCGGCACAGGCCTTGTCCCATGGAAGGAGTTCTTCACTTCTCTCAAGAAAATAGGTTTTACCGGCCCGTTAACTATAGAATACCGGCGAAGAGCTGGCAATCAAGGGGCTGAAGAACCTGAAAAATATAGAAGCTGGACTGGCCAGGAATAATTTAAATTAAGGGGTTTGAGATGGTAGATAAAAAACTTGCGGTTGGGACAAAAATCGGTTACGGTGTCGCCGATTTCGGCGGCAACCTGTTTTTCACTGCAACGGCATTCGTGTTGCTCAACTATCTAACCGACACAGTGGGACTGTCAGCAGCGCTGGCGGGAATCGCCCTCATGGTGGGGCGCATCTGGGACGCATTTTACGACCCAATCATCGGCTACCTCTCCGACAGGACTAAAACAAAGATGGGCAGGCGCAGACCGTTCATGCTGGGCGGCGCAATACCACTGTTCATAGCCATGATAATCATGTTCACTAATCCCTCGCTCGTCATCGGCTCCGGCATCAGCCAGGGCGTGCTTTTTATCTATACCATGATTGTTTATATCATCCTCTGCACGGCATATTCGACAGTCAATATCCCTTATTCTTCACTGGGTCCCGAACTTACAACCGATTATAATGAAAGGACTTCCCTTAACGGTTACCGCTTCGCTTTTGCCGGTATCGGCACGTTGATGGGTGCAGCACTGGCGCTGCCCATCGTCGCAATGGCCCCCGATAAAAATCTGGGCTTCGTGCTAATGGGTACCATCTTCGGCGCTGTGCTGCTGGTTTCAACCTTGACTACCGTTTTTTCAGTCAGGGAATCCACTGAAGTCAGACCGGCACAATCCATGGGATTCTGGAAAACTTACAGCGAGGTCTTCAAGAATAAACCTTACCTGCTTATCCTCTTGTCCTATATATTGCATATACTGGGCATCACCGTGGCCAGCGGCATAGTAATCTACTATTTTAAATATATCCTGCGTGCTGAAGATATGACTACCTATGCTATGCTGATAT
>JAPLHL010000044.1 GCA_026389655.1 Chloroflexota bacterium | reverse complement strand
AAATCGGGTATTTCCAGGGCACACCTGGTGGGACTTTCCCTGGGCGCAGCCGTTGCCCAGCTGTTTGCGCTCGACCACCCGGAAAGGACGGGAGCGATTGTGCTTCTTTCGGCCTTCGAACGCGCTGAAGGTGGATTTCGTACAAAGCTGTTGGAACTTCGAAACGTCCTGATTAGTGGAGGGGTACCCGCCTTCTTCGATGAAGCGGTGAAACTGGTTGTAACTCCCGAATTTCAGTCGGTCCACGCGGCGGACATCGCGGACTCGAGGAAATATTGCATTCAGATTAACTCCGCGTCGGCCCTCACCCAGGCCGTGGGTGCCTGCCTGGGGTTCGACGTTCATGAAAGGGTCTCGCAGATATCCGCCCCGGCGCTCGTCCTCTGCGGCAAGGAGGATGTGTTCACGTCCAATGAACTGGCATGGAAGGTATATCATGCGATCAAAGGTTCAAAGTGGCTTATTATGCCGGGAGTGGGTCACAACTTGATTACACCCGAAAACACTCCCCCTTTGCTACGGGTGGTTCTGGATTTCCTTAATGCGCATTCAATCGATGACGGCGGGCGCACCTGAAGGAACGCCCCTACAATCGAATTAGCTCGTAGGGTGCGGGTCTTTAGACCCGCACGAATCATTCGGCGAAATGCAACCCGCTTCCTAATTTGTCCGCGACCTGTTAACATAGCTGACAAATGGACCTGGTAAAGTCGATCAGTAATCTCCTGGGCGTAGTCTGCGTTATTATCGGCGTGCTTCTTATACCTTTGGGTATCTGGTTTTTAAAGCCGGGAATCAAGAACAAGGACCGCCCGTCTCTTATCATAGCAATACTTATCCTGGCATTGGCGGTGGGCACCTTGGTAGGCGCATACGTCCTGTTTACGCAGGGGTTACTAAAACAGTTCGTTTTCCCGCTTAGCCAGTAATACAGTATTGAAAATACGGCAGAAGCCTGTTTACAGTTGAGCCAGCGGCACGAATTTCAGCGCAAAGCCGTTCATGCAGTAGCGTTTGCCGGTCGGCTTGGGGCCGTCGTCGAAAACATGGCCGAGGTGGGAGCCGCAGCGGGCGCAGAGCACTTCAATCCGTATCAGTCCCAGGCTCTTATCCCTCTGTTCCACCACGTTCAGCTTGGATACCGGTTCCCAGAAGCTGGGCCAGCCGGTGCCGGATTCGAACTTGGTGGAGTATTGAAAAAGGTCGGTGCCGCAGCGTAAGCAGCGGAATATTCCGGCTTCGTGGATTTCGCTAAAGGGGCAGGCGCCCGGGGTCTCGGTGCCTTTCTTCGTGGTGATTTCATATTGTTTCTGGGTGAGCAGTTTTTTCCAGTCTTCATCGGACTTTTCGATTATTTCTGCTGTGATGACCTTATTTTGGTTTACATCAAAGATCTGGATTGATTTCATTTCCTTCTCCCCACATCGTCTTCTGCATGGATTATAGCACGATGGTTTTCCAGTCGTAGGGGCGTACCTTCAGGTGCGCCCTGGCTACAAAAATGTCATCACGAGGAGCGGAGCGACGTGGTGATCTGCTGGACAATACCAGGCCTATGCAAGGACGTGAGGGAAATGCTACCCTAAAATTATATTGTCGATCAGCCTGGGTTTGCCGAGTTTGACGGCCATGGAGATGACGACCTTGCCCTTGATCGTGTCAACGTCCTGAAGCGTATTGATGTCGGAGACACAGATATAATCTATTTTTGCGGCGGGCACGGTGGAAATCAGTTGTGTCATGGCTGCTACGATCTTACGCGCATCCCGTTCCCCTTTTTCGTACATGCCTGACGCCAGTTGCAGCGATTTATACAGGACAGGCGCAGAAGGCCGCTCTTCCGCTGTGAGATAGGTGTTGCGGCTGCTCATGGCCAGCCCGTCTTTTTCCCGTACTGTCGGGACTACTATTATCTTGAGGTTCATGTTTAAGTCGGCTACCATCTTCTGGATGACCAGCGCCTGCTGGGCGTCTTTCTGGCCGAAGTAAGTGCTGTCCGCTTCGACAATATTGAATAGCTTATTACATACGGTCGTAACACCCCGGAAGTGCTTCGGGCGTGACCGTCCTTCCAGCGTCGCTGTGATACCTTCAACATCAACCCATGTGTTGCATCCCTCCGGGTACATTTCTTCAGGGGACGGGATGAATACGATATCGGTCTTGACCGTCTCCAGCATCGCCAGGTCGCGGTCGATATCGCGCGGGTAGGTTTTGAAATCTTCATTGGGAGCGAACTGCGTGGGATTTACAAATATGCTGACAACAGCGAACGGGTTATCTTTTTTAGCGCGCCGGACAAGTTCGAGATGCCCGTCGTGCAGATAACCCATGGTGGGAACGAAACTGACTGGACCGGTGCACTTGCTTCTCAGGGTTTTCATCTCGGAGATAGTATGGGCAATTTGCATGGTGGTGTCCTCAGAGGTCTTTTAATAATTCTTCGTCGATGCTTGAAGTGTGTGCAGCGGTGGGGAAGGCGCCGGATTTTACTTCATCCATATAGCTGCTGACGGCTGTCTTGATAACATCAGCAAGATTGGCATACTGTTTGGTATGTTTGGGCACGAAGTCGGTGAACCAGCCTAGCATATCGTGTATTACCAGTACCTGGCCGTCGCAATACGGTCCCGCACCTATCCCGATGGTGGGTATGCTTAATCGCGAAGTGATGACTTTGGCCAGTTGCATGGGGACGAGCTCAATGACTATGGCGAAGGCTCCTGCCTGCTGCACAGCGAGAGCGTCATCTAGCAGGCGGCTGGCAGTGTCCGGCGTTTTGCCCTGAACACGGTGTCCACCGAGCTGGTTGATGGACTGCGGGGTAAGCCCGATATGGCCCATGACCGGTATACCGGCATCCACTATCCGCTTTATGGTGTTGGCAACTGTCGCTCCGCCCTCGAGCTTGACTGCCTGGCATCCGGTTTCCTGCATGAACCTGCCTGCGTTGCGCATGGCTTCGTCGGCATTGATCTGGTATGTCATGAAAGGCATGTCGCCGATAATCAGGGCATTTTTAGTGCCCCGGACTACGGCTTTCGTATGGAAGAGCATTTCCTCGATGGTGACGGGCAAGGTCGTCTCATAACCCATCATCACCTCCCCAAGGGTGTCGCCTACAAGGATAAGATTGACACCGGACTCATCTACAATCTTGGCCGTGGAGTAATCATAGGCGGTAAGCATGGTGATCTTCTCACCTGCTTTTTTCATGTCCTGGATCTTGTTAATCGTCAGCCGCATTTCAACCAACTCCTCTAGGCTGTGAGGAGATGGTCCATCCAGGTGTCGACGTTTTTCGTGGACTTGATGTGGTTGTTCTCGTCCACGTATACCATGCGCGGTTTGACGTCGTGTGCCTGGTCTCCGGCTACTTCCTGGTAGGTCAAAATAATGACGATGTCGTTTTTGGCGGCCAGCCTGGCTGCTGCGCCGTTAAGGCAAATATCGCCGGCGCCCGGGTTGCCCTCGATGGCATAAGTGCTGAAGCGTGCGCCGTTGTTTACGTTCAATATCTCGACACGCTCATAAGGTAGGATGTCAGCGGCCTTCATGAGGTCGATATCGATAGTTATACTGCCTTCATAATCAATGTTGCAGTCCGTAACTCTGGCCCTGTGAATTTTACTTTTAAGCATCGTCCTGATTGACATCCTTTTACTCCTTCAAGTGCAGCATCTATTGGACCTGATACTTGTTTATACTTGAATCCAGGAACCCGGTGGCAAAGTCCATACCGAATTGTTTGAACAGGGCGACTTTCTGGTCGGCTTCTGTTTCATCGCGTTTTTCCAGTATGGCGCGTATCTCTTCTGCGGTCTCAAGGCTGATATGCCCCTTGGCCAGCGCTATTGACAGCGTGTTTAACCCGAGTACCCGGTAAGCGTCAAGCGATGCAGGGTGCGCGTTTTCCAGGGCAGCGACATGTTTTCTGATGGTCTCTACGTCACCCCTGGCTATCGGGCCGGTAAGACAGCCCGGTATGCCCACGCGCTCGATATTATTAACGGTCCCTTTGAGCAGCGGGAGCAGGGCTTTGACGGCTTCTTCCTGGGGTATACCAAAGGACTGCCAGAGATCGGCCGCGGTCTTCATGAGAGTGACAAGGTAATTGGAAAGGGTTACAGCAGCTGCATGATAAAGGACCTTGTCACCGGCTTTGAGAGATATGACATTTCCGTTCATGGCCTCGGCCATATCCCGGCCTGTATCAAGGACGGCGCTGTCGCCTTCCAGGGCGAAGGTCGAGCCGGAGATATTTTTAATAGCCTCTTCGATGCTGGCGAATGTCTGAAGCGGGTGCAGGCAGCATACATATGCCCCATATTTATGGGCGGGCTCTAATATGTCGGTTGAGTGAACGCCGCTGCAGTGAATAACGATCTGGCCGGTGCGCCATGTCAGGCTTTCTGCGATGTCGGCGATTACATCGTCAGGTGTTGTGATGAATACGGCCTCGGCGCGGTCTGCAACTTCCTGTGCGGAACTGCATACATGGCAATGCTTCACCCTGGCTGCAAGCCTGTCGGATGAAGAAAGGCTCCTGCTGTTGACGGCGACGATCCGGTAGCCTTGCTGCCATAGTTGGCAGGCAAGCGCTGTGCCTGTGACGCCGGCGCCTATAAACCCGATTGTTGGCCTAATCTTTTCCATATTCACCTCAAAGGTAAATTAAAAAACCCTCTCAGCAGCATCCGAGAGGGTTACGGGTTTTAACCTTATATACCGTCTCGGTCATAGCTGATCCAAGCGGACTTTGTATTCAGTTATAGGACTTTTGCCTCACCGCCTTGCCTGGTCGATGGACAATACTATATTAGGTGTAATTTCAGGGTTTGTCAATTGACGATTAAAAATCCAAAATTACTCTTGCAGCTTGA
>JAPLHL010000355.1 GCA_026389655.1 Chloroflexota bacterium | reverse complement strand
AGAACGTGGGATGGTAAGGACGGGCAAAAACATTTCGGCCTGGATGTAACAGCCGAAAAAGTGTTGTTCCTTGATCGTCAGGGATCAGCGCCGCTGCCGCCTGAAGAGGCCCCCGCGGGAGAAGGCGATATCGAACCCGATGATATCCCCTTTTAGGTCCTTAAAAGCTGAAGGAGGAATTATACTAAGCTAATGGAAACCAACACAGTTCAGAGAAGGGAAAGGGGACGCAAATTTATAGTAAAGCCCAAGGTATGTATGTTTTGTGCGGATAAAACTGCGATCGATTACAAGAATGCATCCCTTTTGCAGCGTTTCGTTTCGGACCGCGGCAAGATAGTGCCCCGGCGCCGCACGGGCGTATGTGCTAAGCACCAGCGCAGCCTGGCTCAGGCCATCAAGAGGGCGCGCTATCTGGCCATGCTGCCGGCTTCGCCCAATCATGTCTATAACATCAGTGGTGCGGAGAGAAAAGCATAATCAAATCTGGAGAATTGAATTGCCCAAGAGGACTTATCAGCCAAAAAAGAGAGGTAGAGTACGGAAACACGGTTTTCGTGCCAGAGCAGCCACTCGCGGCGGACGCGACGTATTGAAAGCTCGGCGTGCCAAAGGCCGCTTGAAGCTTACTCAAGTGTAGTAATATAATGGCCAAGAGATTGGCTTTAACCAGGAGAGCACAGTTTTTAGCAGTTTATGAATCAGGTAAAGCATTGGCGGACAGTCTGGTGGTAGTCAAGGCGCTCCCCAATAGTCTGGATGCTACAAGGGTCGGCTTTTCAGTTACAAAAGTAATAGGGAAAGCCACTGTCAGAAACCGTGTCAAAAGACTGCTTAAAGAAAATGTGCGTGTTCTGGAAATAAAAATTGGGTGGGACATTGTATTTATTGCACGACGGGGCATCGTTAAAGCTGATTATCATCGGCTTACGGGCACAATCGTTAAGTTGCTGCGCCGTGCGGATTTGCTAGTGAGCGATGTTGAAAAAGCTGGCTCTTAGTTCAATCAGGTTTTACCAGCGGACCATTTCGCAGGTGACGCCGCCCGCATGCAGGTTCACCCCCACTTGTTCACAATACGGATATGAAGCCATACAGAAATATGGCCTTATGAAAGGCGGTTGGATGACATTTTTACGCGTGTGCCGCTGTAATCCATGGACGCCTTGCGGGCATGACCCGGTACCTTAATATAATGTATATCTATTGAAAAGATAACAGGATAATTAATGAGTAAAGTTAGTAAGTCTATCAAGATTGTTTTGCTGGTAAGCATTCTGCTCCTGGTATTTGTTGTTGCTTGTACGGACCAGACTGGTGGTGGTGGTGGTGGTGGCGGATGTTCCGGTACGGCGGCGCAGGGATGGTCGGGATTCAGACCTTATAATCAGGTGCTGTGTTTTGGATCGATGGAAGGTAAAGTAATCGCCATTGATCCGCAGGCGCGTACCGATAATAAGACCTTTCCTGCTGCAGGTGAATGGGTGTACGTCATAAAAACCGCTACACCGGGATCGGCCTGCGGTTCTATGTCTATGTGCTCTTCATCATCCTCGGCTGCTGGAGCGGGTATTTATGCTACACCCGCAGTAGTCGATAATTTAACTTATGTAGGTACTTACACTGGGAAAGTATACGCATTTAATGCGAGCCGGGGCGTAGTCAGGTGGACCTACCCGAGGGAAGGATTCGAAACGGTTGGCGCAATAGTCGGCGATATGGTGACCGATAAGCAAAACCTGTATTTTGGCAGCGCCAATACGAAGGTTTACGCACTTGATGCAGCATCCGGGGATTTCTTATGGGAATTCCAAACCTCTAATAAGATTTGGACAGCTCCGGCTGTGGATAAGGGGGTTGTCTATGCCGGCAACTATGGCGGAAATGTGTATGCATTATCCGCTGATGCCGGTAAGGAGATCTGGAACATAAAGGTCCCATCAGCAGTCGCCTCGTCCATTGAAACCGGTGCTGACAGCATATTCTTCGGCACTTTTGACCGTACTTTGTATGCTCTCAATAAGGAAAACGGGCAGGAGAAATGGAAATATACAGCCGGCAACTGGTTCTGGGCAAAACCAGTCTTATATAACGGGAAGGTTTATGCGGGATGTCTTGACCACAACTTGTATGCGCTGGATGAAAATACCGGCAATCTCCTCTGGAAGTTAGAGACAGATGGTCCTATCGTAGGCGCTCCGGCAATATCGGGCAAATACCTCTATACCGTCAGTGACAAGGGTACCCTGTACAAGTCGGACCTGGATACCGGCGAGAAGATAAGTAGTTTACCAATAGGGTTCATGGCATATGGGTCCCCATACGCCTCTGGTGATATGGTGTATGTTTATGCCAGGGACCATAATGTTTATGCCGTTGATACGGTGAAAAACACCGTCGTATGGAAATTCTCCTCATTTTTGAAATAGGTCAGATAAATGATTGAAATTTGGAATATAGCGATACTGGATCCGGTCTTGAATGGG
>JAPLHL010000223.1 GCA_026389655.1 Chloroflexota bacterium | reverse complement strand
AATGGTTATCCCCATGCATCCGGCCTGCCTAAATGGGGTGCTTCCGATCATATGGCCAGGTTGGTTTTAGAAGCACGTAAGCACAATAAAAACATCAATGCCGGAATCAATTTTAAATGCGACAAAGAAATAATCCGGGTTGTGAAAGAATATGCTAGGGCGAACAAATTGAAGTACGGCTGGATAGACCGCACGAAGGAACCGGGCGAGGCAGCCGATATTGACGGCATGTCAATCCCCTGGAAGGTAAAGCACTTGATGGAGCAAAACGGCGCAGTGCCTGACCTGTTTTATGAAGGTGATGGTTGGGGAAAGGAGCCGCTCTTCTTTGCACTGGGACCCGACGCCCTGGCGGTTGTTGAAACTGCTGTGCAAATAGCATCTTTATATAAAAGGAAGGTCATCCGAAAAGGTTAGCCGTACTGCTGTTTAACGGGGAATTTAAATGGCCGGGGATTCTGACAATAAAGAATTAATTGAAAAAATCCTGCAGCTTAAGAAAAAGCGCAATGCTGTCATACTGGCGCACAATTACCAGCGGCCTGAAGTGCAGGATATAGGTGATTTTGTGGGGGATTCCCTGGAGCTTAGCCGCAACGCTGCCAAAACGGACGCTGATACTATAGTCTTTTGCGGCGTGCACTTTATGGCGGAGACCGCCTCGATATTATGCCCCAATAAAGTAGTACTGCTGCCGGATGCGGATGCCGGATGCCCGATGGCCAACATGATAACGGAGGAGGACCTCGTCAAAAAGAAGAAAGAGGTCAGGGATGCTCATGTGGTCTGTTACGTGAACTCATCCGCTGCAGTTAAGGCTGAATCTGAAATATGTTGCACATCAGCAAATGCAGTTGAAGTGGTTCGGACCGTCGGCAAAGGGGAAATAATATTTGTGCCTGATCAATACCTGGGGCATTATGTATCAACGAAGCTGAACAGGCCGATGATACTGTGGCCGGGCTTCTGCCCTACGCATGTGCGGATTCAACCGGAAGACATCTTAAAACAAAAGAAAAAATACCCGGAGGCGATTGTCCTGGTGCATCCGGAGTGCAGACCGGAAGTGACTGCAGTAGCGGATGAAGTGCTCAGTACTGGAGGTATGCTCAGGTTTGCGCGTCAAACGGATGCGAAAGTAATCATAATAGGCTCGGAGATCGGTATATTGCACAGGATGAGGAAGGAGAATCCGGGAAAGACCTTTGTACCGGCTTCTGAAAAAGCTATTTGTCCCAATATGAAAAAAATCACCCTTGAGAAGATCCTGTGGTCATTGGAAGATATGAAGCCGGAGGTGAAGGTGCCTGAAGATATAAGGATAAGAGCAAAATCCGCCGTGGATAAAATGCTGGCCGTCTGATTTAGGATGCAGGTGAAGTGGTGTCCGTGAAGTTTCGATAGGATACGCAAGCTGGGTTGTTTGATTTTAAATGTGATTTATGTTACTTATCTGTTAGGGATAATTAATTATTATTCTGGCAGTGGTGAAAGATGAGAAAAGTATATTTGGATAATGTGGCGGCCATGCCGCTGCTCCCCGAGGTCCGCGAAGCGATGTTGCCGTTTCTGGGAGATATATTCGGCAATCCCCAATCCCTGCATTCATGGGGAGATGGGGCCAGGGACGCCGTTGAGGAAGCAAGAGGAAGGGTGGCCGAACTTATAGGCGGCAGCGCAGAGGAGATCATATTTACTTCGTGCGGTACAGAGTCCAACAATTTGGCTCTCAGGGGACTGGCGCGAGCGAAGGCGGAAAAAGGGAAACATATCATAATTTCGAGTATTGAACATTTCTCCGTTATGAATACTGCCCGGAGCCTTGAGAAGGAAGGTTTTGAGGTCACTATGGTTCCGGTGGATGGACAGGGTATGGTTGATCCGGATGAGGTTGGGCGCAGCATCAGGCCGGACACTGTGCTGGTATCGATTATGCTTGCCAATGGAGAGGTAGGTACAATTCAGCCTATTGCCAAAATTGCTGAAAAGCTGCCTAAGAACGGCCCGGTATTTCATACTGATGCAGTAGCTGCTGCGGGAAATATTCATGTAAATATTAAGGAATTAGATGTGAGTGCACTCAGCCTGGCGGGGAACCAGTTCAACGGGCCGCGCGGCGGTGCCGCATTATGGGTAAAACGCGGGGTAAGGATACTGCCGCTGATGGATGGCGGTATACAGGAAGGCGGCAGGAGGCCGGGAACCGAGGATGTGCCGGCAATCGTGGGGCTTGGAAAAGCAGCAGAGCTTGCGAAAAAGAACCTCCCTGTCAAAGTCCAGCGGTTCTCCCGGCTTCGGGACCAGCTAATTGAAGGAGTTTTGGGGAAAATAGAGCATTCAATCCTGACCGGTCATCCCGTGCAGCGTTTGCCTGGATACGCCAGTTTTTGCCTTCAGTTTATCGAAGGTGAAGGGATATTGATGTTGCTTGATAGCAAAGGCATTGCAGCGGCCAGCGGGTCGGCCTGCACGTCACGTGCCCTTAAAGCTTCGCACGTACTTTTAGCGATGGGCATATCGCACGAGCTTTCGCAGGGTTCGACGCTGTTCACGTTGGGGCTGGATACTACTGAAGATGATATAAATTATGTTCTGGAGGCATTGCCGCAGGTAGTGGACCGTTTGAGGCAAATGTCTCCGTTATATTCAAAGTTTTTGAAAGAACAGAAGGGGTGATTACTATGCCTGTTTATAGTGAAAAAGTAATGCAGCATTTCATGAACCCGCACAATGTGGGAGAAATTGCCGAAGCGGATGGGATAGGTGAGATCGGCAACCCGGTTTGCGGTGATATGATGACATTTTACATAAAGGTTAAAGACAACAAGCTGGAGGACGTTAAATATAAGACCTTT
>JAPLHL010000361.1 GCA_026389655.1 Chloroflexota bacterium | reverse complement strand
ACCTTGCAGCCAGTCCTGGACATATAATCGATCGCAATAACTGCAAGGCCGCTTAAAGCGCCGACACTGAATGGGCGGTCAATAGCCGGATCAGTAATTGTTGATATACAAGGGGTCACAGTAGCTTCATCGTGTTTTTCCCATCCGATACAGAGACATGTATCTGCCATGCCGGAAGCTATCTGATACCATCCCTCGATGACCGTCATAGTGCCAACCGTACCGCCCGTATTCATCTTAAAACCGGGTTTACCGTTAGCTCCGCTGAAAAGGGACAACATGGCATCATTACCAACATGTCCCTCAAATAAGTCCATATTCCCTATTGCCACTGAATCTATATCGCGGATACTTAAGTTCGCATCATTCAGCGCACGTGTAACCGCATCGTAGATCAATTCGCCATCATTGACATAAGGGCGTCTTGAACTATGCAGGGTTTCGCCTATGCCTACAATGGCGACCCTATTTTGGTGCATCTAGCTGCCTCCTTTCTCGAGGACAAGTACGCAATGCATCTGTCCACATATACCTCCACAGCCGTGAGCTACTGCAACCTTGGCTCCCTTTACCTGGTGATCACCGGCAAGTCCCTGCAATTGCCAGACTGCTTCGGCTACCCTTTCTGCACCAGCAACTGTTACCGGAACACCGGAGAGCAAACCGCCTGACGGATTTACAGGCAATTCACCACCCAACTGGGTTTTTCCACTATCGATCAGCTTTCCACCCTCACCCGGTTTGCAAAGGCCCAGACCCTCTGTCCACAGAAGCTCCTGGTGAGCGTAATAGTCGGAGAGCTCAACGAGACTTATATCTTTTGCCGGGTTCTTGATGCCTGCCATTTTGTATGCTTTCTTCGATGCGGTTACCAACGCATCACAATTGGCCAAATCACGGTCACCCAGCATATGAGCATCATAGCAATTCCCCATTCCCGTTATCCAGACCGGATTTTTCGTCAATTTTTTCGCGATATCCTCGCTAGCCAGGATCATGGCGCAAGCGCCATCTGAAACAGGTTTTCTCTCCATAGCTGTAATCGGGTCGGCCAGCATTTTGGACTTAAGCACATCACCCACAGTCAGTATGGCTGACGTCTGAGCATATTTATTCTTTATAGCATTACCCATGTTCTTAACCACTACCTTGGCCATTTGTTCCGGTGTAATGCCGTACTTGTCCATATACCGCCTGGCCTGCAATGCCGCTGCAACGGTGTAATCCATACCGAGCATGCGGGTAAAAATATGATCTATGGACCAATTTTCAATGATAGTGCCGTCAGTGTGCGATTCGGCGCAATGACTGACTACCAGTACCAGCTTGTGATCTCCGGACAGAATATGCATAGCTCCATAAGCAACGGCATAAGGTCCGTCATCGGCGACTTTTGACTCGTCCTTCAGGTGCGAGCAGGTAACATCAGGTATGGGCATTGATGATATTGTCCTGCCGTCCCAGTGGTCCTGTGAATTACTAACAACAGCTTCTACATCATCCTTCAATGAAATGCCAGCAGCTTCAACTGCTTTGTCAGTCACCTCCAGCGCCAGCTCGGCAAGATGTTGCCAAGGCTTAGCTGCTTCGAATTTAGTCACGGCAGCCGCTACTATTCCCACTCTCTCAGGCATAGCTTTTGAAAACCCTCCTTTAGTTATTTATAACATTCCTTAAGTTTAAAACGCTCTATGACCTATTGATCTTGAAAGCTAATGTGTGCATGTCTATTTCATCTATGCTATAAAGGCACGGCAGCATTTATTATACCATCAATTTATTCGACATTGTACTAATTCTAGAATACGCTTTTTCTACCTGAAAAGAAGCCTCTCGTGTATCGTTTCGCCCTTGATAGATTCACGTTTACCGTCGACTGTAATTTCACCCTGGTAATCCGCCAGAAATCTCCAGTTAGACATATTGTATTCATTGACTTTAGGCAGCGGACCATGTTCTACAATAGTTTTTGTATCCAGCCGGCAATCCAATTTCAGGTCTTTGCTGTCATATTTCAAAGATATTATTTTGGCGTACTTTTCCCCTGTCTTCGGGTCTGCTTCTTCCTTCTCCACGCTAAATTTATAATCATTGGTAGCCAGTAATGTTGATTTATCATCAGCCACATAAAGACTGGGCATCCAATTTCCATCAAGGATCTGCGTGTTAGAAAAAATAATCGTGTATTTGGGATCGTTCAACCTGCCCCAATACCAACCCCTGAAAATATCATAAAGATCCTTATTGCCCCAGTTATGATCGTGATAACCGTCACCTTTGACATCAATAACCTGGTCTTTGATAAATAATTTGCCTTTTACCTTCGC